>JAFAKL010000179.1 GCA_019235445.1 Verrucomicrobiota bacterium
GCAGGAGGAAGCGGCGAACGGTTCTGGCCGCTCAGTCGAAAAGCTACCCCAAGGCAGCTGTTGCGGTTGTTCAGCTCTCAATATTTGGTCGAAGAAACCATCCGCCGTCTGGATGGATTTGTGCCCCCGGAGAACATCCTGATCCTCACCAACCAAGAGCAGGAAGCCGCTATCCGGGCCTTATTGCCCCACCATCCCGAAGACAACATTCTGGCCGAACCGGCCAAGCGGGATACCGCCGCCGCCATCGCTCTTGGGGTCGGCGTCATTGCCGCACGAAATCCTTCCGCGACCATGGTCGTACTGCCAGCTGATCATCGGATTTCCGATCAAGCCGCTTTTCGAGCGGACCTGCAAGGCGCCGCAACCCTGGCGCAAACAGGCGGCGACTTGATCGCTATCGGGATTAAACCGACCTGGGCCTGCCCCGGTTTCGGATACATCGAGCGCGGGCGAGAAATCAATAACACCAACGCCTATGAGGTCATCCGTTTTCGCGAGAAGCCGGATCCAGATCTCGCGGAAACCTTCCTGCGAAGCGGTAACTTCTACTGGAACGCTGGAATTTTCATCTGGTCTGTCAATTCCATCCTTACCGCGTTCAACCGTCACGCTCCGGATTTAGCAGAATTCGTCGCCGCGCTGCGCAACTCTTCCGATAAGAAACAGTTGTTAAGCGATCGGTTTCAAAGTTTGCGCAAAACTTCGATCGATTATGCTATCATGGAGAAAGCCAGCCGCGTCATTGTCAAGCCCGCGACATTCGACTGGGATGACGTCGGCAGCTGGACAGCTCTTTCGAAGTATCTCGAGCAATTACCGGGGAACAATGCTGCCAATTGCCCGGTCACTCTCGAAGCAGCTTCAAACAATGTCGTCTTTTCGGAGTCAAAACTGCATGTGGCGCTGCTCGGGGTCAATGATCTGGTCGTAGTCCAAACAGCCGACGCGATCCTGGTGTGTCATCGTCATGAGGTGGAAAACATAAAAAAGCTTGTCCAGCTGCTGCCCAAAGAACTGCAATGATCGCACGTTTGCTCGGCCTTGATTACGGAGACAGCCGGATTGGCTTGGCCATTTCCGACCAACTTGGATCGTTTGCCCATCCTTACCGTACTTTACCGTCGGGACATCGGGTGGTCGAGGAAATCCGGGCGATTGTCGCCCGTGAACAGATTAGCGGAATCGTCATCGGGCTGCCAAGAAATATGGACGGGACGCTCGGCTCGTCCGCCGCGAAGGCCAAGACTTTCGGTGAACAACTCGCTCTCGCTTTGCCTGCAATCAAGATCCTCTTCTGGGACGAGCGACTGACCACTCAAGAAGCGCAACGTGCACTGCACGCGGCGGGCAAAACCACCAGGCAAAGCAGGAAGATGATTGATCAAGTCGCTGCGCAAATCCTGTTGCAGAATTACCTGGACTCCTTGCAGTGGGCTCGACTCTCGAACGCCTGAAGTTAAGTTTGGCCTATGACGGCCGTCCATTTAGCGGGTGGCAAAGTCAGCCAAACCAAAACGCGATCCAGGATCACCTTGAGCGCGCATTCTCGCAAATCGCGGCAGTCCAGGTCAAAATCCAGGGAGCCGGCCGGACGGATTCGGGTGTCCATGCGCTGGGACAGGTCGCGCACGTCGACGTCCCTCGAAGAAAGCTGGATCCCGGAACCTGGATGGCCGCCGCGAACGCCCGTCTCCCGGCTGAAATTCGCGTCATTCAATGCCAACCCGCATCGCCCGATTTTCATGCTCAATACTCGGCCGTCGGAAAGGTCTATCGCTACCGGATCTGGAACGGCCCGGTCTTGCATCCATTGGAAGTCGGGAGAGCCTGGCATGTTCCCTATCCGCTCGACTCACACATCTTACGCGCCTCTTCTGATCGGCTCACCGGCACGCATGATTATGCTTCTTTTGCAGCGAACCGCGGAAAGCCGGCGGAAACAACGACGCGGACCATTCACCAGATCCGCATCCAGCTTCGAAAAGAATGCGTTACCCTGGAATTCTACGGAAACGGATTTCTCTATCGGATGGTGAGAATGCTTACCGGGACGATTGTTCGTGTGGCGTCACGAAGGGCAGATGCGGGTTTGATTGTCGAACTTCTCGCCAACCCCGGCAAATCGAAGACTAACTGCACAGCTCCCGCCGAGGGTCTCTACCTGGTCAAAGTCAGATACTCTTAACCTCATTTCGGACTTGGAAGCGGCTCACCGGAATTCGGGGGCGGAGTGACCAGAGCCGTCTCAATGATCTTGTAGTACTCGATCGCCACACTCCCGGCATAGTCGATCTTCGTCGCCTTGGCAGGATCCGCATACGTGTAGACGCCGAGGCGAGAATCAGTCAGCCACGAGACGCGGATTGCTATCTCGTTGTCGTAACCAAACACATTCCCGTTCCCATCTGGAAGCGCTTCGTCCGCACGAAGGATCGACACGTGGGTTGTAATCGAATGTTCTTCTGGACAGAGCCGCCGGAAGGTAACCGCCTGGAACCGTCCGTTCGGAGAAACCTCCTGAGAAGTCGTTACGTTCCGGCAAGGCTGCAGTTCATGACAGCAACTCAATAGGACACACCATAAGAGCAGGGAAACAATTCTAATTAGACCAGGCGACTTGATCGTAGGACACCTACAAAAGCGGGTTTCTTTGGCCGGCGATCGCTGCACGGCGCCGGTCCAGATAAACTTTGCAAATTCCTTTCATGCGCGTCAGGACGTAATACACGGTCTGGCTGCGAACCCGAATCAATTCTCCGCCGACGATTTTAGGCACAAAGTCACTGGGCACTTTCAGGATCTCAGTCACCGTGGAATGTTCCAGCCCCCGGCAAAGGATCGCCGTCATTGCGCGAGTCAAAGTTTGCACCTGCGGTCCCAGAGTCACTCGAAAAGTCGCGCGTTCTTCGTTATCGACCTTTAGAAAAACGCCGACGGTGTCCGTACATTCTTCGTCCTTGCGGACATCCTCGAGATTGAAACTTTCTCCCTGTTTCGGCTCCCATTTACGGGCCTGGTCGGCATACGAAACCAAGGCGTCCCGGCGTTCCTGTTCAGGTAGAGATCCAAACAGGTCGACCACGCTTTGCAGCCCCTTGGGATAAACAGATTCAGCCTCGATTGCGGGGATCCTGGTTCCATTCTCCATGTCCGTTCCTCTCTCGTCGATAGGTCATCTGCGCTCTCCAGACCGCCTGCTTCAGCCAACAAAAACGTGAACGCCACGAGTTGAAACAGGCAAGCCTAAGCCGAAGAGCCGGCAATCGACTCTCTGGCTACGGTTTTTCAATTGGCGCCCTAACCTTATTCCCCCACTCGGTCCAGGATCCATCATAGTTCTTCACATCCTGGAATCCGAGCAGTTTGGTCAGAACGAACCAGGTGTGACTCGATCGCTCGCCAATCCGGCAGTAGACAATTGTATGCTCAGACGATTCAAAGCCAAGATTGTCGACGTAGATTTTTCTCAGCTCTTCAACCGGCTTGAATGTTCCATCCTCTTTCGCTGCAGTTTTCCACGGAACACTTTTTGCCGTTGGAATGTGTCCCCCTCGCAGAACTCCCTCCTGGGGGTATTCCGGCATATGGGTGATCTCTCCCCTGAATTCGCCCGGGGAACGTACATCGATCAGCGGTTTGCCTGCCTGGCACTGCGTTAATGTCTCTTCGTAGAACGCCCGAATCGTGCCGTCCGCCCGGCCTTGAGAAACCGGGTACCTGGTGGGAGCATACTTCGGTACTTCTCGGGTCAGTTCCCGCTTCTCGGCGATCCATTTATCTCTGCCTCCATTGACAATTCGCAGGTCGTGGTGACCGAACAGGGAGAACACCCAGAGAGCATAGCAAGCCCACCAATTGGATTTGTCTCCGTAAAAAACAACCGTGCTCTCCGGAGTGATTCCAATGCGGCTCGCCAACTCGGCAAACCCCTCTGGATTGATGTAATCCCGCACCATCTGGTCATTCAAATCCCGTCGCCAATCCACATGGACAGCTCCGGGAATGTGACCGGTATCGTACAGCAGCACGTCTTCGTTGCTCTCGATGATTCGCACCTGCGGATCTTTCAAGTGCTCAGCAAGCCATTCCGTGCTGACCAATGCTTCAGGATGAGCGTATTCGGCGGTGGACATATCCGCCGAAATTACACAATCCAGCCCTTCATCGCAAATAATCTCTAGTTGTCTGTAGAGTTTTAGGCTTCCCGCTTGCGGCCCAGGCTTTGCCAACTTCCCTTCCGGCGGCAACCGCCCCATCGCAATTCGAGCCAGGCCGGGTTTTCAGATGACCCTCCACCTGGTTGGGGATACGTTCACCTGCTAAAAGGCACTCTCTGTTTCACCGTGACGCATCCAGTATGAACCCGCAACCTGCCCCGCAAGAGCTCCATCCCTTTGACTGGCCGCTTGCCTATGAAGCCGAATCTTTGTTGCGACGGTTTGTCCTCTCCTTCCTGGAGCACAACCGATTTGCTGGCCGGCTCTCTGCAGCAATGCTGCACCGGTCGGGCACGGACTTTTACGAGTGGGTCGATCACTTCACCTTGGACACCGCACATGCGACAGCACTTCGGGCTGTCGGCTTGGTCCCGGAAACGGTTACAGCTCCGGCCAATACGGAAGTTTACTACCATCCGAGAGCGATGATGCCCCGGGTACTTTTGCAGCCTGGCGGCAGCTTATCCATGATTCCCGCGAACCTGGCCATCCGCGTAGAGTCCCTCGAGGACTTCCTGGCCAAGCAGAATCTTTCCACAGATATCCACGGTCCGTTTGGTTCCGGCTTGCGGCAGGCGCTTGTTCCCGACGTCTCGGATCACTGCTTCCTGGCAGTAGAACGTCTTGGGGACAGAGGTTTTATCTTTCAACCCGCAACGCCGCAACGTGTGGAAGCTGTGAAGAAAGTGCGTGAACTATGGCGGACGCGGAAACGAGATTTTGCCGATGACGCCGAGGGGGTGGCTCACGTGTTGGATCTGCAGAAAGAAACGATTTATCTCGCCGATCCCGATGTCGCCTGCGATCTTTTCTTCGCGGAGGAGCGCTCTTACTGGGAGTCGCGCAATCGGGCCGGCCGCCTCCAGAAGCGCCGGCAGGATGCATTGGGGCTCGGCTGGAGTAACCACGATCATCATACCTTTCGATCTTCTCGCCGTTTTTTCGCGGACCTGATGACGTTTCTCCTCCAATTTGGGTTTAAGAAGCGGGAACGTTACTACGCGGGTGCAGAAGCGGGATGGGGCGCTCAGATTCTCGAACACTTCACGACCGGGATCACGGTTTTTGCCGATGTCGATTTGATGCCGCAGGAAACAGAGATTGATTTTTCAATCGAAAGATTGCCTGACGCGCCCCGGCTTTCTACGGTGGGGCTCTGGTGCGCACTTCATGGAGACAGTTTGCTCCAGGCCGGAATGCACCATCTGGAAGCACGGTTCGATTTCTCGTTGCTGCGCGATCAGCTAGCCACAGAAGGTGTTCGCAGCATGAAGCCGTTTTCCGACTTTGCTTTTTTGAAGCAGGCTTTTACTGAGGGGGAACGGTGGCAGGTCAACCCTGAGCGCGTGAAAGCACTGCTCGCAAAACGGCTTGTTACCGAGGAACAGGCAGACGTTTTTATCAAAACCGGGGCCGTCGGAAGCCATTTGGAAAATCTCCAGCGAAAAGGCGGATTCAAAGGATTCAATCAGAAATCGGTCAGCGTCATTATTGAAGCAACAGACCCGAGGATCCTGCAAATTACTTCGACCGGGTCAGAACAAAAACCTGCCCAGACCTCCACCCTGAAGGAATAAAAACACTTCGCCGATTGACCAGCCCCGACGCAAGACAACTATGGCGATCAAAATTGGCATCTTGGGCGCTGGGAAGGTCGGCATGGCCATTGCCGCTCTCCTGGATGTTACGCGCTTTGTCGAATCTGTCATTCTAGCCGATATTCAACCGGTCGAAAATCTGGAGGGGCTACGAAAAGTCCAATTCCGCGAATTAGACGTCCTCTCGGAGGCGGATCTTGGGAACCTGATCGGTGAGTGCGATGCCATCGTGAGCGCGGCACCCTATTACCTGAACAAAACTGTTGCCCAGGCATGTGCCCTCTCCGGGGCGTCCTATTTCGACCTTACGGAGGATGTCGAGACGGCAAACTTCATCCGCGCTCTGGCGGCTGAATCCCGCTCGACCTTCATGCCTCAATGCGGTCTCGCTCCGGGTGCCATCAACATCATTGCCAGCGGTCTGGCCCATTCTTTTAAGGTCGCCCGTTCGGTTGAGATGCGTGTAGGCGCCTTGCCGCTGTCAGCCAGCAACCAGATGAAATATTATCTGAGCTGGAGCACCGCCGGTCTCATAAATGAATATTGCCACTGCGGCGAAGCTTTATACCGCGGTCGGCGAATACCAACTTTGCCTTTGGACGGCGTGGAACACCTGACGATCGACGGTGTTGAGTACGAAGCCTTCAACACGTCCGGCGGCGTAGCAACCATGTGCGAAACTTTTGCCGGACAAGTCGGTGAGCTTAATTATAAAACGTTGCGCTACCCAGGCCATCGAGACTTGATGAAGTTCTTGCTCAACGATCTGAACCTGAGTCAGAAGCAGGATCTGCTGACCCAGATCTTTGATCAAGAGGTGCCTCTCACTTTTAGCGATGTCGTTGTCGTGTTCGTGAACAGCGTGGGAAATGAGGAAGCCGGCCTGATACAAAGAAGCTTTGTCAAAAAGATTTATGCCGGAACGGTGGGCGGTCGTCCGCTTTCCGCTCTTCAACTCTCCACCGCGGCGGGCTTAGTCGCGGTCATCGAGTTGTTCGCACGCGGTCTCTTGCCGTCCGGTTTCGTAAAACAGGAGTCGATTGGTCTCGACCAGTTTTTTGATACGCAATGGGGCGGCCGGGTTTATCGTGAAGCAGAGACCATCGCGCCGCGCATTTCGCTTCGGGCCTGAGCCGCAAAAAACGCCGGCAATCGCAGCGACAAGCTTCCAGCTCCCGCTTTTATACCGGTGCATTAGACGAGATAGCGGTCGGACGGGATAAAACGGGGGCTGGACGGGAAAGAGAACTTTTCTCGATATTCGAGACAACATGAAGATGGTTCAATCCTCCTCTTCCACCGACGTTGGCTCTGTCAAATCCGAGATATTTCCTTTGCTCGGACTGACGGATTCGCTTCCCGGGGCCTTCTCGGGAGAATGGTTCGGCAGGGGAACCCTCCTGGAAAAGCGCTCTCCGATCGATGGCACTTTCCTGGCCCGCATCGCGCAAGCGACAGAACAGGACTACGAGCGTGCGATCGCCGGGGCGCACCGCGCTTTTCTCCATTGGCGGACCACTCCCGCCCCGAAACGAGGCGAAGTCGTCCGACGGTTGAGCGAACGCCTTCGCGACCTGAAAGTTCCATTAGGCCGTCTTGTTTCACTCGAAGCCGGCAAGATTCTAGCCGAAGGCGAAGGAGAAGTGCAGGAGATGATCGACGTTTGTGACTTCGCACTTGGTCTTTCGCGTCAGCTTTATGGGCTCACCATTGCTTCGGAACGCGAAAATCACCGGATGCTGGAACAATGGCATCCACTTGGATTGGTCGGTATCATCTCCGCATTCAATTTTCCAGTCGCAGTCTGGTCGTGGAATAGCGCGCTGGCCGTCGTTTGTGGCAATGCAACCCTGTGGAAGCCTTCTGAGAAAACGCCAATCTCGGCGATCGCGTGCATCAGGATAGCCGAGCAGGTCTGTCGGGAGTGTAGCGTCGACCCGGGGCTTTGGAGCCTCGCGGTCAGCGATTCGTCCATCGGCCGCAGGCTCGCGGAAGACCGGCGCGTGCCACTCGTTTCTGCCACCGGCTCCACACAAATGGGACGAACGGTTTCGGAAACCGTGGCGCGCAGGCTTGGACGCACATTGTTGGAACTCGGTGGCAACAACGCCATCATCGTGACTTCATCCGCGAATCTGCGCCTGGCCACGAGAGCCTTGTTATTCGGTGCCGTCGGAACAGCGGGCCAGCGTTGTACGTCGACTCGCCGGGTGATCGTTCACGAATCGGTCAAAGAGCCCCTGGTCGAATCGTTGCGGGCGGCCTATGGCCAGGTGAGCATCGGAAATCCGCTGCATCCTGAGACCCTCATGGGACCGCTGATCGATGCGGAAGCGGTCAATAAGATGGGCGCAACTCTGGCAGAATTGAAGGTTCTGGGCGGCCGTATCCTGTCTGGAGGAGAGCACCTCAGCGGCCCGGAATATCCCGGTGGGCTTTATGTGACGCCCTGTCTCGCGGAAGCAAACAATGAGTGGCCGGTCGTGCAGCGCGAAACCTTCGCGCCCATCCTCTATATCTTGCCTTACAGAGAATTAGAGGAAGCGATAGCTCTCCACAATGCGGTGCCGCAAGGGTTGAGTTCGGCGATTTTTTCCACCGACCTGAGTGAAACCGAGCAGTTTCTGTCCGCGGTCGGCAGCGATTGCGGTATCGCAAATGTAAATGTCGGGACCAGCGGCGCCGAAATCGGCGGAGCGTTCGGCGGTGAGAAGGAAACCGGAGGCGGCCGTGAAAGCGGCAGCGACGCGTGGAAGAACTATATGCGCCGGCAGACGGTGACAATTAACTACGGTTCGGAACTTCCGCTCGCTCAGGGGATCCGGTTTGAATGATCGATTCCATCCACGTTACATAATCCCTTAACACCTGCTCGCGTTCTTTCTCGTTATGCAATTCGTGCAGCAGGCCGGGATAAGTTTTGAACGATTTAGAAGGGGCGCTCAGTCTTTGAAAGTAAGCTTCAGCGACCTTCCAGGACGTAACATCATCTCCATCCCCGGTCGCGATGAGAATCGGAAAGTTGCTTACCGGCGCACTCACGATTTCCTCCGCCGCATTGACCGCCTCCATGTAGGTGCGGACCGTGACGAACTTGTGCAGCAGATCGAGATCTTCCAGCGAGTCGAGATGCGCCTGGTCGTGGGACAATCTTTCCGGATTGAGGCCGGTCGCGAAACGTAAACCCGGAACTACTCGATTGAGCCTTTTGGCGGCGAAGACCTTCCATGGTGGCGGCGCATGTGCGAGCGCCAACCAGGGAGCGCTCACGATCAACCCTGCGATTGGCAGTCGAAAATGCTGCGCGGTCCAAAGCACTAATTGCCCCCCAAAGCTGTGCCCGAAAAGAAAAACGGGACCTTGCCCAAAATGTCTCACCACGAAATCAACGTCAGAGGCCAACTCCATATAGCGTCTGACGAAAACAGGTCGCCCCGAACTCCGGCCATGTCCTCTCAGATCGCAGGCGATCGTACGCATCCCAGCCTCCGCAAAGAATCTACCCACATGAACATAACGTCCCGAATGTTCGCCCAGACCGTGAACCACGATCACGCTTGCCACCGCAGAAGATGCCGGCTCCCACTTGCGGCAAAAAAGCGGGAGACCATCCACCGCGGTCACGGTCTCAGTCGAGTAACCCGTGACTACCTTCGCATCCGCGTTATCGCGCTCCCCCATCCTTCCTTATCCTGGCCCGAGATTGGCTTTCCTGGACTTGAACGTCAGTTCGGAGATGCCGGATTTGTCTATTTCCCCCAGGCCTACCTTTGTCATTTGATCGTACTGACGTTTTGATGCTTCCAGCAACGGGAGGGACAAGCCCTGCTGTTTAGCCAGCTCGAGCGCAATACCAGAATCCTTTGCCGCGTGAGCCGCAGAAAAATAGGTTGAATGCTCTCGGTCCAGCATGTCCGGACCGTCCGTCTCAAGCACCCTGGAATTGGCTCCTGTTTGGGAAAAGACTTCTTGCACGGTTTTCAAGTCAAGGCCGAGTGCTTCAGCCAATCCCAACCCTTCAGCCAAGCCGGCCGTGTTAATGTTCATCACCATGTTCACCAGCGCCTTGAGTTCAGCGGCTTTACCCGGACCGCCGATGTATCGAAGCGAGAGTGTCAGATCTCTCAGGAGCGGTTCGGCCCTCTGGAAACTCTCCACTTTTCCGGCCAGCATCATGTAGAGTTTACCTTCGCGGGCGTGGGTCAAACTGGAAGCCATCGGCGCCTCCAGGACTTCCGCTCCCAGCTCGCTCCCCTTTTTTTCGATCTCAACGTGCACGGCGGGACTGATCGTAGCGCAGTTAATGAACAGTTTTCCTCTGCCCTCGGCGAAAAGGTTATCCGGCCCCAGAAAAATCTCCCTCATGGCTGCGTCATCCGTTACGACGGTGAAGATGACATCCGAAAGCCTGCTCACATCGGAGACCTTCTCCACTGCTTTCGTTCCAAGTTCCCGGGCCAGCTGCGCGGCATTTTCGGCATTTGCATCGTGAATGGCAACGACGGGATGTCCTGTCTCGTGCAGCCGTCGAGCCATGTTGGCGCCCATGCGGCCCACCCCGACAAAACCAATCCTGGAGGATTTCATAAGACCAAAACTATCACATTCGCGCCATCGGGAGAAGGCGGCGGTTCCGAAAGGCTGCCTCGCGACGGCGTGTGCGCGCCGGTCATTTATCCCCCGGAGTGGTCGCCGGCGGAGGCGACCCGGTGGCCGACCCATTTGGTGCCACTCCCACCCCATGATGGAACACCATAGCCCCCCCATGGGCAGCTGCTTCAAAAGCGCAGAAACAGGCCCAGACTGTGATGGCTGCTATGATAAAGGCTAAAACGCGCCGAAATGTTTTGAACCGATGAAACGGGAGCGCAACCAGCGAGGCCACTGCAGCAATCACCGCCGCCGTGCGCGTCTTTAATCCCCACTCCGCATGCACGAGGATCAGCGGTTTGGCATCCGGCATTCGCTCAAGGACCCCATCGATCTGGTCGCTTCCTGTGTTCACTGCCAGCTGCGCACCGGCGGCGGCCAGAATCAAGGCAACTGCAGTATATTGCGGCAAAGCTCCTCGCCGAATAAAAATCGCCAGGATCGAGAGTAGAGTTCCGAGGAAAATCAAGACGATCGGGAAATGGACAACTGCCGGATGGAGCGGGTCTGGAATCTCAAACATACTAGCCGTTCGCTTGTAGAGTGTTTAAGGTTGCAAGGGAAGTCTGCAACGCACGGTGTTACCTCAGGGAACGTCCAGATTTCTCTTTTCTTACGATGAAATGACGCTATTTTCGGGCTCCATTAAAGAATGCGGGGTCTTAGCTCAGTTGGTAGAGCGCCTCAATGGCATTGAGGAGGTCAGGGGTTCGAATCCCCTAGGCTCCAGACTTCGCGGCATAACTTGCTGGTTTTCAAGAAGATGTAGCTGACAAATCGAGCAGCATTTCTGATGGTGCTGGTAACAGATTCAGAGGGGTGCTGGTAACAGGTGCGAGCGCGTCCGCCGAAATCCGCCACAGTTTCTTCCGCACTCTATTGCAGTTTAAGTCAGTACGCAGTGCTGTTGGCGAGACCTGCAGCCTCTCACTCCTAGTTCTCGCTCTCAACGAGCGTTTTGGTCCTGATTTTTCAGAGCGAGCAGCGGAGCGCTACGCCGTGCGCTGATCGGGGTTACAATCAGGAGCA
>JAFAKL010000055.1 GCA_019235445.1 Verrucomicrobiota bacterium
CGACCCGTCCGCACGACCAATCACCAGCTCTTTCGCGATACCAATAAACAGCCCATGTTCGACGACCCCGGGAATCTGATTCAGTTTTAGAGCAAGGCCGTCCGGATCACCTATTTCGCCTAGTTCGCAATCAAGCAAGCAGTGCCCGCTATCGGTTATCAATGGAGTTTGGAGGCCGCCCCGTTACCTTGATACCTTGATTGGAATGTCAGTCCAGCCGAAATCAGAAAAGAGCTTTTTCAAATGGCTTTCTGTCGTGCGCCAACCAAAAGGGATCACTTCAATCGGCAAAGGAAATTTTCCAAGCTTCGAAACGACTTTGCTCTCGTCGACCAAGGCGACCATCTTCAAGGATGCGCCGGCGATGATTTTTTCCCAAAGAAGGTTGGCAGCTCCGCCTTTGATCATTCGCCCATTGGCATCGATTTCATCAGCACCGTCGATCGTCAAATCAAGCTCCCCGACATCGTTTAAATCGGCCAGTGGCACGCCAAGTTGTGTGGCCAGATCACGCGTCGAATTCGATGTCGGCACGCCTATTACTTCCAGCCTTTGTTTGACGCGGTCGCCCAGGGTTTGAATAAACCAGCGCGACGTCGTACCGGATCCAAGTCCAATTTTCATACCGTTTTTTAAATAGGTCGCAATTGCTTGAACACCAGCGGCTCGCTTCGCCCTATCTTGCGGGGAATTCGGTTCCATTGACCAAATGTCGAGTTTCGAATCGAGAATGTCGATTCGTGGAAGTCAGGATTTTGAAGTCTTGTAGGTTTACATTTCTGGTAACGGACATGCAAACCGGGCGTCGCGATGGTTCAAAGAGCCGCAAAAAGTGAATTGAAGCCCTCGACCATGGTCGGATGGGAGAGCACCGCGTCGCGGAGCGTAGTCGCAGGCATTTTCGCGATCATTACTGCCTGCACCGTTCCAATCATTTCACCTGCCACAGCAGCCAGGATCGTGCAGCCGAGGATCCGTTGAGTGGACGTTTCGATCGTGGCTTTCAGAAGACCATCCATTTGGCCGGTGGTCCTTGCCCGAGGTATGGTCAAAGGAGTGATGGCAACCTGCAAAACTTGGAACTCCCATCCGCGGGCCGCCGCTTCCTTCTCCGTCAGGCCGACATGCGCCAGTTCAGGATCTGTAAAGAGCGTGGAAGGCACGTACCGATCATTCCTGGATCGGGAACCATTCCCAAAAACGTTATCTCGAAGAATTCGAAAATCGTCGAGGGACGCGTGAGTGAATTGAGGGCCGCCGCTCACATCACCGATCGCCCAGATCCCCGAGACACTTGTCTCTAGGCGGTCGTTGACGTTGATGAAGCCGTTGGCGTTCGTTTCTACGCCCGCAGCGGATAAGTCCAGGTCCTTGGTGACGGGAGCACGCCCCAAAGCAACCAACAGGTGAGATCCCATCCATTCCTCTCTTCCGTTGGGCGTGTGAAAGCTGACACCCACTTGGCCGCCAGAAGACCTATAAATCTGCTCTATATCCGCATTGAGCCGGAATTCAATTCCTTCTCGTTGCAGACATTTTGCCAAAGCCTCGGCAACCTCAACGTCTTCATGACTTAGGATTTGTGCACCTCGCTCCAGGATGGTGACCTCGCTGCCAAACCGATGCATCAGTTGAGCAAACTCGAGACCAATGTACCCCGCGCCGAGCACCAGCAACCGTCGAGGAACGGCATCCAGCTCTTGGATAGTGTCACTCGTCAGAAAGGGAACGTCTAACAATCCAGGAAGATCCGGAATGGCGGGCCGAGTGCCAGTGTCGATGAATATACGTTTGGAGGTTAGGTGACGCACCAAGCCGTCGTTCTGCACGACTTCGACCTCCTGCGGGCCGAGAAACCTTCCGGTGCCTAAGATGAAGTCGAGGCTCGGAAGAGAGGTGAAGTTTTTGAGGTTCAAGGCGCGCATTTCCGACACCACCGCTTCGACTCGCTGCTTGACAGCTAGCCAGTCCACCGAAACTCCTTCTACCTTAATGCCGAACTCTTCCGCTCGCCGAATAGAGTGAACAAGTCGAGCGCTGGCAATAAATGTTTTTGTGGGGATGCAGGCGACGTTTATGCAACCACCTCCGATCATCATGGGGTCGCGCTCAATCAGGGCCACTTTGTGATTTTGTTTCCCCAAGTAGGTCGCCAGGATTTTGCCACCCTTTCCACTGCCGATGACGATGGCATCATATTCTTCTGAGTCACTCATCTAGTCAGTTCCTTAAAATTTTCTAGGATCGCGCACCTCGTCCGTTTCCCTTTTTTGGCGAACGCCATCTCGAAGACCTGTGAAAAACGGCTTCAAGACTCCCGACTGTTGCCATGCCACTATTTGCACGGGTTTCGGCTCGCCGCTGACTTCTACCGGTTCGATCACCAGGTAACGGCGGTCGTTTTGCCCTGAAGTTCCGACGACAACGTGGCGTAGCGGACCCAGGGTGTTGACGATCGCAGCCCCGGCCGGATTTGTCTTGAACCTGGTTAATGGCTGAAAGTCCCGGTTCGGGTGTTCCCGGTCTTTCACCAAAGCAAGTAGATAAGCTGCGTTTGGATTCAGACCTGTCACGGCTGCCTGCAGCAAATCGATCAAACCTTGGTTATTGAGCGTGACGGTCGTAGGTGCTTCGGACGTCGAGGTGCCTGGCGCCCCCATGACGACATGCGCAGACAAACCTGCCTCTGCCAGAGGTTCGAGGTGATCCAGTCCCTCGCCAATTGGCACCGCGTTCGGAAAGTAGACCAGAGCCTGAGAAGACTGACCGCCGGAAATCCTCGCCTCGACCTTGTTAGTCAAAGTATTGATAACGTTTATTCCTGTCCCGTTTTCCAACGCGACGTAAATATGCGTTCCATCCCCGGAAGGCCAAATTCCGTGGGGCAGCTCTCCGGTGGGTATGGTTGCGACAAGCTCAGGATTTTCACCGGTAGTATAGACCTTCACGACATTCTCCCCTCCGACGCTGATGTACGCGAACTGGCCATTCTGATTGCGAACGAAATTCACGTGATTTGTGATCGGTCCAGTGTCCAAGGTCGCAACTAACGAGAAGGGTGGGTCAGCACCAAATACCTGAGTTTTACCTACATCCTTCAACGTCAACCAGAACTGCTTGCAGTCGGGCGTGGCGGCAATGTTTGGCGAAAAAGGTGAGGCCTGGGGCACGGTTGCGATGACCTGGTGGATCTTGACATCAACGACCTTTGTCTCAGGAGTAAAGCTCGAACAAACAAATCCATACTTGCCGTCGGGCCGAAAGATTGTCATCCCGGGCCCGTTCCCTACTTGAATCCGCGCTTTTTCCTGATAGGTCACGCTATCGATCACAGACACGTAGTCTTCTCCGCGGACCGTCACCCAGAGTTCGCTGCCGTCGGGCGTAAAAAACGGCTCGTGAGGCGACCTTCCAACATAGGTGATGTGCTTGATCTCGTTTGTCGCCGTGTCGAGGAAAGTCACGGAGTTTGAACCGATCGAGACGATCGCCAGCGTTTTGTGGTCGAAGGAAAAGCCGAGCCCGTGGACAAGCAGCTGACCTCGGTACAGAGGACTCAAATTCTGGGGCGTCACGTCACCCAGCCGGAGCACCCCTATCAGACGATTGGTCGAAGGATCGTAGACCGAAACAGTGTTCGAGGTTTGATCCGCTGTGTAAACCCGATCATGGGAGCTGATCGGAATGTCCGGACTCCCGGCGAGCTGCGGGGCTTGGCCCCCAGCTACGCCCCGGATGAGCCCCAGAAGAATCGCGGGTAATATCTGAAGGTGCCTTTTCATCGTGTGCACCAGTTCTTTTGTTTTAGACTGAACGAAGGCGGGGGTAAGCCCCTGATCGCGCCCTTCATGACCTCGATTTCGGATTGCTGAGTGACGATAATTTCCTGAGCGAGACGCCGGAGACAAGGATCGGTGCCGAATTGCAGTTCCACTTTGGACATTTCAATCGCACCTGGATGATGCGGAATCATCAGTGACGCGAAGTCCGCATCCGCGTTTCCGGAACAGCGGACCTTCTGCATCTCTGCGTGCATCGTATCCATGCTTTTATCCAAATCAGTATCCGCAGTGGGTTCGGGAATTGGAGACGGAATAGTCGAAATCGCGCTGATCCCAAGGGCGCAGATGAGTACTACTGCACAAAAGGTGAAAATAATTGAGTCTGTCATAGGCGCGCTTGTTTTCCCTGGTGAACTGCTAGCGCTGCAGCGTAGGCATTTAGCCTGTATTTCGCTCGGATCCAGCGATCATTCGCGACAGGGACTCTGGTACTATATAGTTTGGAGCTTACTGACCACCCTCTTCCATCGCTTCGACGGCTTGGTCCGTTATCCAGACCGCGTGGGCCAGAAACGCGTAGTTAATGAGCGCCGCCGTATAACCATAGCCCCATTCCGGGTGCTTTGGCCCGGCTGTCGCATCTTTTACGACTGCGACCTCGAAACCTTGCTCAAGCAATTCGCGCAAGTGAGATTCGACACACATGTTGGCGAGCATTCCGCCGAGAATGATCTTGCTGATCTTTCGTTTGCGTAGTTGTAGAACGAGATCGTTGGTTTCTGGCCCCCACACGCGATGAGGGGCAACGACGATGGTTTTTCCATCTTCGATGTAGGGCTTAAAACGTTCTAGCCAGTCGGCGCCAGACCCTTGGAGACCATCTAGATTCAAGACTCCTTTGCGAGCGAATAGACCAGAGGTCGCCTCATCGGTTTCCAGCGGTCCGTTGAACTTCCATCCTTTGTCCACGGGATAGATATAGTGAGGAGAGATGAAGACCTCGAATCCAAGCGCTTTCGCGGCCTTGAAGATGCGCTCCATGTTCTCGATGGTATTGTTTTCTTCAAGACTCTCGCGAACAAGAGGCCATGATAGACCTTTCTCGCTCAAGACGTCATTTTGCGGATCGATGAATACAATTGCAGTGTCTTTACGATGAATATCCATAGTTCTCTCCCGTTCGAGTTTTGAGGTGGCCGAAACCGGTTTGGCAACCAGTCCGATCTTTCTGAAAGCGGATCAAAGCGCCAGCTTGTGCTGCCTGAGAAATCCTTCAATCCGGCTCGCGATTTCCTCTCCGTGGGTTTCTAGCGCAAAGTGACCCGTGTCCAGTAAATGGGTCTCCACATCCTTAAGGTCCCGGGGGTAGGGTGAGGCGCCTTCTGCCGGGAAAATGAAGTCGTTTTTACCCCAAACGATTAGAGTCGGCGGTTGATACTGCCTGAAGAACGCCTGGAACTCGGGATAAAGCGGAACGTTGGTCCCATAGCTGAGGAACAGATCGAGTTGGATATCGGCGTTCCCAGGCCGATCCAACCCGACCTGATCTAATGTCCAGGTTGTCGGATCCAACAGCGTCCGGTCGGCCACGCCGTTTTCATATTGCCACCTAGTCGACTTCGGATCGACCAGGAAGCGGATGCCCTCTCGATTCTCAGGTGTTGGATCTTTCCAGTACTTTTTGATTGGGTTCCAAAACTCTAGAAGACCCTCTTCGTACGCATTGCCATTCTGTACGATCAGTGCCTGCACCCGCTCGGGATGCCGTAACGCCAGGCGGTAACCCACCGGAGCCCCGTAATCCATCACGTAAAGCGAGTAATTGGCGAGTTCGATTTTTTCTGCCAATTGTTCCACCACATTGGTAAGATTCTCGAAAGTGTATTCGAAATCCTTGTGATTTGGCATGCTGCTTTGGCCGAAACCGGGATAGTCTGGCGCCACCACGTGGAATGATTTGGCAAGGCGCGGGATGAGATTCCGGAACATGTTGGAAGAAGTCGGAAATCCATGCAAGAGCAGGATAGTTGGGGCGGTTTGGAGGCCGGCTTCACGATAGAAGATTTCCAGTTCATTGAAACGAATCGTATTGTAATGCACTGGATGCTGCGTAGGGACAAATGGGCTGTCTGCTGTCATTTTTCTGATTTGATGGTGATTTATTTCCACTTGGGGTGTGGGGTTTTTTGGAGGTATTGCCATGACTGTCGTAGATGCTTCCCGAGTCCGGGCGTCGCGTGCACAGTTGAGCTCCCAATTTTCTCTTATTTAAATGGCGGTGGGCATGAGGCGCCGGAGAGCTAAAGAGCTATTTCTTTTGCAGCTAAGGGTCGTTCGTCCTCAAGGATTTGAATTGCGACGCGACACGGCTGAAGAATCCTCGTCAAGAAGTGGCATATGTGACTTGAAGCGTTTCATGAGAATCAGCTGATGCACATGCCATGCCATAAATTTCTCAACCGAGGAATCCGCTGAACCCCAGCGGATTGGTGTGGTTCAACCACGCCAGCGGTCCGTTCCACTACCCAGCGATGCCGGCCCAAGCGCTCACTGGATTCAATGCCCTCCTTTGTGCATGAAACGCTCGCATTTATGACAAGGTAATCAAGATCCTTACCCGTTGGCA
>JAFAKL010000473.1 GCA_019235445.1 Verrucomicrobiota bacterium
AACGCGACCTTGGCTTTGGTGCTCAACGCCATCATTCTGATCGCCTGCCTCAGCTACTTTGATGCCGTGCTCACGCTGCCCGGAATCGCCGGCATCATTCTCACCATCGGTATGGCGGTGGACAGTAATGTCCTTATATTCGAGCGCATTCGCGAAGAGTTGCGGGCCGGAAAAGCCGTCATACCGGCCGTGGATACCGGCTTCAGCAAAGCGCTGCTCACTATCATTGACACCCACGTCACCACGGTGGTTTCCTGCGCCATCCTGTTCCTGTTCGGATCTGGACCGGTAAAAGGATTTGCTGTGACTTTGGTTATCGGCCTCATCGCGAACGTCTTCACGGCCGTGTTTGTCTCCAAGGCAATATTCGATTGGGAGCTCTCGCGGCCCACTCCGGTGCGGGCCCTGAGTATTTAATCGGTTGCGGTCGGGGATTTTTTCTCCCCGGCCGCCGCCGTCAACTAGGAACTTTTGTTAATCGCCGGTGTCTATCTCAATGAATGCCGGCTTCTAGAGCGGAATGGAAATCTTTAAGCATACGAATTTCGACTTCCTCGGGAAGAAGTGGCCATTCATCATCTTGTCCCTGCTACTCACGGCCGCGGGCATCGGAAGCCTCTTTGTTAAGGGGGGTCCGAAGTACGGAATAGACTTTACAGGTGGAGCCCTCATGGATGTAAACTTCATCAAGCGGCCCCCTGCGGAAGCGATCCGCGCTGCGCTCCATAAGACGATCCCTGGCGAAATCGAAGTGCAGGAAGTCAACAACGCTCAGAGTGCAGGGAACTCGCAGGAAGCGCTGATCACAACCGGCGTTGGCGTCGCCGGCCAGAACATCCAAACCGTGCGCGGGGACATTGTGTCCGCCCTGAACGCCGCCTTCAATCCAAATGCCGGCGGAAAATTGGATATCAATACCGCCTCGCAATCGGATCTGATCGATCGCGTCCGCGATCAGCTGGCTCAAGCCGGCGCGTCCCTCTCCGACGATCAAGTGCAGGCCCTGACAAAGCGGATCGTCGATTACCGTACCGCACATTCGGGGCTCATCCACAATCTCGATGAGCTTGCTTCGGTGCAGGGCGTCACCCCGCAGATCCTGAACGTCATCAAGCAACAATGCTTTGCCGGCGCCTTTACCATCCGCAGCGCCGAAGTCGTTGGCCCGAAAATCGGTGCGGATCTGCGCCAGCAGGCAATCAATGTGGTTTTAATCGCATTAGCCGCGATGCTGGTTTATATCGCCTTTCGGTTCGAATGGATTTACGGCGTGGCCGCAGTCATCGCGGTATTTCACGACACCATCATTACCATCGGTCTGTTTTCGTTGTTCAATAAACCGATCGATCTGACGGTCATTGCAGCCCTGCTCACGTTAGTCGGTTATTCTATGAACGACACCATCGTCACGTTTGACCGGATTCGTGAGAACCTGCGGCTGCAGACTCGAGGCTCTTTTGAGCACATCGTCAATTTAAGTATCAATCAGACCCTGAGCCGGACCGTTCTGACCTCGGGTCTGACATTCCTGACCGCTATCTCGCTGTTCCTTTTTGGCGGCCAGGTGCTAAATGGATTTTCGTTCGCGTTAGTTGTTGGTATCATCGTCGGCACGTATTCGTCTATATTCATCGCGAGTCCGATTCTGGTCTTCTGGCATAACCTGTCGGAAAGCAGACGTAGAAGGAGTCGGGCCGTCGTGGATACGCGGCCTCGGCCGGTGGCGAACGCGGTGAAAGCAGTCAAACCGGTGAAGACAGCGAAGTAAGTAGAAGCTAAGTGGGTCCCGCTGTTATGCGGGACAAAGTGAGGACAACATGTTCGACCAAACGTTTGTCGATGGAACACAGAAAACCAAGAAGCCCTGGACGATCGCGCTATCGTTGAGCCTCCAGATCTTGATCATTGGCGTTCTGATCCTGATTCCTCTGATCTACACCGAGGCGCTACCCAGCGCCTAGTTAAAGAGTATGTTGGTGGCGCCCCCGCCTCCTCCTCCCCCCCCTCCTCCCCCTCCAGCGCCCAAAGTGGTGCAGGTGAAGCCGGTCGTCCGGCAGTTCATCGCCAACCAATTGGTCGCGCCGAAGGTCATTCCGAAACAGATCAACAAGATTGAAGAAGCCGCGCCTGCACCGGATGTCGGTGTAGTGGGCGGTACCGGCGATGCCGGCGCAGCGGGAGGTGTTTTGGGTGGAGTTATTGGAGGCGTTCCTGGCGCTCCGCCGCCCCCTCCGCCAAAGCCTAAAGGTCCGGTCGGTCCGCAGCGTATTGGCGGACAGGTCATGGAGGCGAACCTGATCCGGCGCGTTCAGCCGGTTTATCCGCCGCTGGCCAAGTCAGCGCGCGTGCAGGGGACAGTCGAATTCACTGCAACTATCAGTAAGGAAGGCAATATCGAAAACTTGCAACTCGTCCGCGGGCATCCTCTGTTGGTGCAATCCGCGCGTGATGCAGTTTTGCAGTGGAAATACCGGCCAACGTTGCTTAACGGTCAAGCAGTGGAAGTGATCACTGATATCATCGTTAACTTTACGTTGAGTCAGTAGCAGTTAGTCGGAAACTTCAGTTACATTCAGTAATTCGATTCAACTTAGGAGATAAGAAGCATGATTTTACAAGTTCAAGTATGGGCACTTTGGCTTCTACAGGAAGCCGAGGGTGGGATCCAATTCGACCCTCGTTCGGTTTGGGGCAACATGGGCGTCA
>JAFAKL010000022.1 GCA_019235445.1 Verrucomicrobiota bacterium
TTCCAGTTGTGCCATTCCTGGACAGCTTGCAGTACGGTGTATCCGTGGCTGGCGGCTAAGTCGCGTGCCTGGTTGAGCATTTCGCGATCATCAAGACTAAACCTGCCTTCTCGGTGGCGCTGTAATTCCCGGATTTTCTCGGCCTGGAAGGCCTTGGCCGCTGCGAGTGATGGCCGCGTGGAGACATGCCGCTTTCCCGCCTGGTCATACCATGAGACGTCGTACCGGCCGTCCTTTTTGGCGTAGATCGAGAGCTTGGACGCTGAGGCCTTACTTATTGATCGCTCCCAGGGCATGAACTGCGGGGATACAGATTTTCATGCTGGCTGTCGATTTGGTTCTCAGGGCCAGAGCCGGCTAGGTTATCGTCCGGATTTGTAGTTTTTTGTAGTCAGACCCAGTCTTTGCCCTCTGCTCGGGGGGGGACTTGAACCCCCACGCCTTACGGCATACGCCCCTCAAACGTACGTGTCTGCCATTTCACCACCCGAGCGATGCGAGGGAACGCAACCTGTAACACGGACGATGCGCCTCGCAAGTGTTTCTTCGGGGCCCAAACCGGCTCTGGGGCTCTTGCTCAGCGTTCTATGATGATGATGATGGTGGGATGACCGCTATTTTGATCCCTTTTCGTGACCAGGCGTGTTCCAGAACTTTCGGCCAATCCTCCAACCGAAATTCATCGGTGACGATCTCGTTGACTTTTATTTTGCCGCTTTCCAGGTAAGCCAGTGCCCGCGGAAATGCGTCAATTTGGGCGAAAGATCCTTTAATTGTTATCTCGCGGCGAAACAGATCAAAGGGGTTGAATCGGACGGTCTCCTTTTCCGGGTACACGCCGTAAACTAAGAGCGTTCCACCGCGACGGACGAATTGCAGCGCATCTTCACACACGGCGGCTGATCCGGTGGCTTCGACGATGTAGTCGAACCCGGTCGGATTCAACTCGCGCAATCGGTTCCGATGTTTGTCGGGATTCTTGCGGTCGATCGCTACGGTCTCATCGGCAGCCAGACGGCCGGCCAGTTCCAGTTTCGGTCCGGCCGGCGCAGCGACGACCAACCGCCCGGCTCCGTTCAGTTTGAGCAATTGAGCAAGGACCTGACCGGTCGGACCTGCGCCGAACAAAAGAACGTCACTTCCCGGTTTCATGGCGAGAACTTCCATTCCATGCACCGCACACGAGGTTGGCTCAACCATCACTGCCTCCCGGTAAGAAAGTTTGTTGATCGGAAAAATTCGATCTGCTTTGATCCTGAGATATTGCGCGAATCCTCCATCCTGGGTAACGCCATAGGCCCGCAAATTCAGGCAAAGCAGAAAATCGCCGCGCAGACAATAGAAGCACTTGCCGCATGATTCGTTACTGTTTCCAACCACACGCTGCCGCTGCTGCAAATCTTTCACCGCTCCTCCGAGACCGACAATTTCCCCGGTGAATTCATGACCCGGAATCAAGGGAAAACTGGGGGCAAACTCTCCTTCGTGAATATGCAGATCGGTGCCGCATAACCCGCAGGCGTCGATTCGAACCAGAACTTCATCGGAGCCGGTTTCAGGTTCCGGCACGTCCTGGTATTTGAATTGCCTGGGTGCTTCGTAGACGATTGCTTTCATGGTGCTGAAAAAAATTTGGATGGAACGCTACCGCTCATCAACGTTACGGAATCAATGTTTACGCATATTTTCTGCGGCGTCGTTGAGAGCTTTTTGAACAGGGGCTTGTCCGTTCGTCGCGAGTTGGAGCGCGGCGCCCACCGAGGTCCAGAACCGCCCCATTTCCGGGATATTCGGCATCACTTGTCCTTGTTGGACGCAGACCTTCATCTCTTTGAGGAGTGGATTCTCCTGATCCCATTTGTCTGCAAGAGAGATTAGCGAGGGAATACCAACCGGTTTCGCGTCATTCATTGCCTGCAACCCCTGCTGAGAGATCAGGTAGTCCGTGATAAATTCTGTCGCGATGTCCTGATTGGCAGTCGCTCGATTTATGTAGGCCGCGCTGACTCCGACAAACGGTTTGGACGGCTTATCATTGTATCCCGGGACGGGGGCGATTCCAAAATCGATTCCTGTCTTCATTAAGTTGGCCCATGCCCAGGGGCCTGAGATCATCATTGCGAGCTTGCCTTGACCCATAAGATCTTCGGCGGCGCTGTAGGAGACGCTTTTCGGGAGAATGCCCGATCGCACCAGTCCAAGAATTTCCGAGAGTGCTTCCACAGCTCCGGGATCGGCGACGCCCACATTGTTCAGATCGTATCCATCGTTCGTCTTGGCCCAAATATAAGCCCCGGCACTTGCGAAGATGCCCCAGGAATAGTAGGCGCTCTTATAATCCCAGAGGATGCCGGTCACGCCGGGGTGCTCCTGTTTTATCTTCTCATTCAATGCCGGCACTTCCTGAAGACTTGTCGGTGGCGCTCCCGGTAAGAGCTTTTTATTGTAAATGAGCGTAACCGTTTCCAAGCCGATCGGGAATCCCCAGACGCGGTCTTTGTGGGTGACCGCTTCCCAAGCTTGGGGAAAATACTTCTGACGAAACTCTTTCTGCACGTCAATCGGCGAAATCAACCCGGCGTCTGCCCATTCACCGACTTTGTCGTGCGCCCAGATGACGATATCAGGGCCCTTCCCGGACTGAGCCGCTGTGGGAAAGCTGTCTGTGATATTCTGCGGCGATTCAAGACGAACCTTGATTCCGTACTGGTCCTCGAATTTTTTCACAACCGGCTCGAGAGTCCGCGTACGATCCGCGTCCATCCAGACCTGCAGTTCGCCATCTTTCCACGCAAACGCCGGAGCGGCCGTGAACCATAAAGTCAAAAGCAAAATTATTTTTTTCACTTTGGGGGGACGATCCCATAAATTCCCAGATGGGATTACCGTGGTGACATTAAACTCCTTTTCCCGGGCGAGGTCAAATGGCGGGAAGGAGGACAGGGGAAACGTGTCGGCTTATCGGCGGGTGGGCCAACAGTTCGTTTCTTCTTGCATTTCCTGGGACTCCGCCTGGCTGGACCCCAGGAAAGACAACAAAGGAAACGGCAGCGGAGAAAGCGCGCATCAAATACGCGCAACGAGATCACCCGCGGCCTGTCCCAGAGGGATTAAACGAAAGTAGCCTGGCACGAAGTGCCTGGAAGCAAGAGAAAAGTGGACCCGTCCCGGAGGGACGGTACGTGTGCTCACTAGTCCCCAGAGATATTTTTCCGAGGAAAGGAGAATGACACTTGGGAGCCAACCTTGATGAATCGTCCCTACGGGACGAGACGCGTCTTTTTCTTTTT
>JAFAKL010000024.1 GCA_019235445.1 Verrucomicrobiota bacterium
GTCCGGCAGCGTGGAACAAAATTTTTGCCCGGCAAAAATGTTGGACTAGGCCGCGACTACACCATCTTTGCTTTGGTCGATGGCTTTGTACGGTTTGACCGGAGGGGTCGCAGGGTCAATGTCGAACCGGTCGAGGCGGCGCAATTAGGTTCGACCAGCTAATCAGGCAATAAACATTCCCTCCCGACGGAAAAAGCGCCTCGGACATTGAGGCGCTTTTTTTGTGTTTTCCGTAGTATGTTCAATGTGGTGCTGATTGAGCCAGAAATTCCGCCCAATACTGGAAACATCGCCCGGCTTTGCCTGGCGACAGGAAGCAGACTGCATTTGGTGGAACCCCTTGGTTTTTCGATTAACGACCGTCAACTTCGGCGCGCCGGCATGGATTACTGGCACTTGGTGGACGTGCAGTACTGGAAAAGCCTGACCGACTTTGAAGCTGTGACCCGTGCTCCCATCCGCCGATTTCTTCTCACCACCAAATGCACGCGAACGTACTGGGAGACGAAATTTCGCGCCGGAGACTACCTGGTCTTTGGCCGTGAGACAAGGGGATTACCTGAAAGTTTGCTTTTGTCCAACCCAGAGAATTGTCTAACCATTCCAATGGCACGGGGGGCCCGCAGTCTGAATCTCTCGACAGCGGTGGCGGTGGTCTTATTCGAAGGCATTCGCCAGCTCCATTGTGAATGATCAGCCACAGCTCACGGCGAAAGACGTCCATCGCTCGTTTAAGATCGGCTCGCGAAGGATCAACGTGCTGCGGGGTATCAGTCTTGAAGTCCAGCGGGGAGAATCCCTCTTCCTCTGCGGCGTGTCCGGGGCCGGAAAGACTACTTTATTGTACACCTTGGCCGGGCTCGAGCGACCCGAGGCGGGTGAAGTAATCTTCGAAGGGCACAAACTATATCGGAACGGTTCTTCAGCCGATGCCAGGATTCGGAATGAAAAGATGGGATTCGTGTTTCAAAGTTATTTTTTGATGCCCGAATTGACGGCACTCGAGAATGTGCTCGTTCCATCTTTGATCCGGCGAAAACAGGAGTTAACCTCCGCGATAGATAAGCTTCATCGTGTTGGTCTGGCAGACCGCATGAATCATTTACCGAACGAGTTGTCCGGCGGTGAACAGCAACGGGTAGCGATCGCTCGTGCGTTGATCAATGATCCTGCGATCATTTTTGCCGATGAACCGACTGGCAATCTGGACACGGCTAACGGGAATGCGATCATGGATTTGCTGCTTGCTTTGGCCAGAGAGAAGCAGAAAACATTGGTCGTCGTGACTCACGACCAACGGCTCGCGGCGGCCGGTGACCGCCGCATTGACATCCGAGACGGATTACTTACGAACTAACCTTCACTCCGCTATTTATGAACCTCAAAATCTATATCGACGGAAACTTCTACGATCAGGCCGAGGCGAAGATTTCCGTCTTCGACCATGGCCTGCTGTACGGGGATGGAGTGTTTGAGGGAATTCGGTTCTACAATGACCGGGTCTTCCGATTGGATGAACACATCACCCGTCTGTGGGGTTCTTCCAAGGCAATCGCTTTGGATATTCCGATCTCCAGGTCAGAGCTTATTGCGGCAACCCTCGAAACTATCCGGCAGAACGATCTTCACGACGGTTATATTCGGCTCATCGTGACTCGCGGTGTAGGTTCGCTCGGGCTAAGCCCGGATTCCTGCCGGCGGCCGAGCGTCATTATTATCGCGGCCACCATTGCGCTGTATCTCGAAGATCTCTATCAGAAGGGCTTGACGATGGTCACTTGTGCGACCCGGCGAATCTCTCCTGCCGCGCTCAGTCCGCGGATCAAATCGCTGAATTATCTGAACAACATCCTGGCCAAGCTCGAGGCTCAGAACGCAGGTGCGGGGGAAGGCCTGATGTTGAATGAAGAAGGCTACGTGGCGGAATGCACCGGCGACAACATTTTCCTGGTCAGGAACGGCCAGTTGTCGACGCCCCCTCTGAACTCCGGGATTCTGGAGGGCGTAACGCGATCTGTCGTCTTTGAACTCGCGGCAGAACTGCAGATTCGGACGATGGAATGCGAACTGACCAAATACGACATTTACACCGCAGATGAATGTTTCCTGACCGGCACCGCCGCTGAGGTTATTCCTGCGGTTCAACTTGATCGAAGATTGATCGGCAGCGGCCACCCGGGGCCGATCACTTTGAAATTCATTGAAAAGTTCCGCGAGTTGACACGCACAACGGGCACTCCGATTTATGAGTAGTGCGCTTTAGCGAAATCGAGACCGGCCGAATGATGGGAGTATCAAGCCATGATTTGTGACGTCTGCAAAACAAACACAGCAACTGTCTACTTGACGCAAATCGTCGATGGCAACATGAAGAAGATCAATCTTTGTGAGGCATGTTCCAAAGACAAAGGGGTCTCCGATCCGACCGGATTTGCTTTAGCGGATCTTTTGCTCGGTTTAGGTGAAACGCAGCAGGTCGAACAGGCTCCTCCCACAGAACACTGTCCGGTGTGTGGGTTCACGCAAGCAGATTTCAAAAAAACCGGCCGGCTAGGATGTAGCGAATGTTACGACACGTTTGCCGAAGGTTTGGCATCGCTGATTAAAGCGATGCACAAAGGGACCAAGCATACCGGTAAAGTGCCGGCCCGCCTCTTCAGAGATATTGTACGTTCTGATCGCCTGAACGAACTGAAGCGAAGCCTGGAAGAGGCCGTTTCGAAAGAAGATTATGAATCAGCCGCAACGATCCGGGACGAAATCCGGCAGCTCGAGCTCGAGGAAGAGAAAAAGTAGAATGAAAATCAGCGCGATCCTAAAAACGCGAGGCGACTGGCTGTCAGCCGAAGGAGGTCACCATCCGATCGTGATCAGCAGCCGCGTTCGATTGGCGCGCAATCTGGCTAAGCTACCTTTTCCGGGCTGGGCCAAAAAAACAGAACGGATCCGCATTCTGGATGAGATCAAGCCGGAAGTGGACAATCTGCCGCAAATGCGTAACGCGTTCTCCGAGCAACTCAATGAACTTTCCGCCTTGGAGAAACAGGTTCTGGTGGAACGGCACTTAATCAGCCGCGAGCATGCGGCAAAAGGAATGGGCAGCGCCGCCGCGATTAGTTCGAGTCTGGCCATCAGCATCATGATGAACGAGGAAGATCATTTGCGCATGCAAGCGATGAGCTCAGGGTTGGACCTGCAGAAGACTTTTCGGATCATCGATGAAGTCGACACCGCGCTGGAAGCGCACCTCGATTTTGCCTTTGACCCGGAACTGGGGTATTTGACGGCTTGCCCGACCAACGTGGGCACCGGGATGAGGGCCTCAGCAATGGTCCATTTGCCTGGTCTGGTCCTGAGTGAGCAGATCAACCAGGTAATTAATTCGATTAACAAGATCGGGTTGGCGGTGCGAGGATTGTACGGCGAAGGAACGGAGGCCATGGGCAACCTTTTTCAGGTCTCCAACCAGACGACCCTGGGCGAGAACGAAAGTCAGATTATTGAACGGCTGAATAAAGTAATCGACACGCTCATCCAGCGGGAGAACCAGTCCCGCGAGAACCTGCTCGAAACCAAGCGGACCATGTTGATGGATCAAATAGGCAGAGCGTACGGAATTCTGACTCATGCCTTCTCTATTTCTTCAAAAGAAGCATTGAACTTGCTGTCGGTAATGCGCCTGGGGATTGACTTAGGGTTTTTCCCGGAGGAGGGTCGGGTATTTACGAACTCATTGTTGATGGAAACACAACCGGCACATCTCCAGCATTTTTCCCAGCAGAAGCTGGCCGCGGAGGAGCGCGACCACCTCCGTGCAGACATTGTCCGGGAGAAGTTGAAAAACTTCCCTAAACCAAATAAGAATAAGTTGCCGGGGGGCCAGACAGAGGGACCGGCACCGGAAATTCAATGATGAATAATTTTACTCCACGTGCCCAGCAAGTGTTGGCGCTCGCTCGCAAAGAGGCAGACCGGTTCAATCATAACTATGTTGGGACTGAACACCTTTTGCTCGGGTTGATCAAACTTGGCCAAGGTGTCGCAGTGAACGTCCTTCAGAAGATGGGTCTTGATTTAGAGACCGTCAGGATGGAAGTCGAAAAACACGTCGGCTCCCATCCCGAGACAAAAATGGTCGGGAACATACCATACACCCCGCGAGTAAAAAAGGTGCTGGCCTTGGCGGGTAAGGAAGCGAAGGCTCTGAACCATTCTTACGTTGGCACGGAACACATCTTGCTGGGTCTTTTGCGCGAGGGAGAAGGTGTGGCAGCGCGAGTTTTAAAGAGCCTGGAAGTAGATATTGAACGAACTCGGAACGAAATTTTAAAAGAATTGGACCCAAATTTTACACCGCCTGAAAGCGAAGCGGAGTCTCCGCAAGAAGGCAATAAGAAAGATGTCAAGACTCCCGCCTTACGCGCGTTCGGTCGCGACCTGACCGAATTAGCAAAGAAGGGCGAGCTGGACCCGGTGATCGGTCGCAAGAACGAGATCGAGCGCGTGATCCAGATCCTCTGCCGGCGCACCAAAAACAATCCCGTTCTGCTCGGGGAGGCCGGAGTCGGAAAAACGGCCATCGTCGAAGGCCTGGCCCAGGAAATAGGCACCGGAAATGTGCCGGAGTTGCTCCGGGACAAACGAGTCATCACTCTGGATCTGGCCTTAATGGTGGCCGGAACAAAATATCGAGGCCAGTTCGAAGAACGGATTAAAGCAGTGATGGACGAAATTCGTCGCTCAAAGAACGTGATCCTGTTCATCGACGAGTTGCACACCATCGTCGGGGCGGGCTCTGCGGAAGGCGCGATGGATGCCTCAAACATCATCAAACCGGCTCTGAGTCGGGGTGAGCTTCAGTGCGTCGGGGCAACGACCCTGAATGAATATCGGAAATATATTGAAAAAGATGCGGCCCTCGAACGCCGGTTCCAGACCGTGAAAGTGGAGGCTCCTTCGGTCGATGAGGCAATTCAGATTCTGCGAGGGTTGCGGCCGAAGTACGAGGCGCATCATAAGGCTCGCCTCACCGACGAGGCCTTAGACGCCGCGGTTCGGTTGTCCGACCGTTATCTGACTGGGCGGTTCCTTCCCGATAAGGCCATCGATGTGATGGACGAAGCCGGCGCAAGGGCGCGGATCAACGCCATGACCCGACCGCCCGATGTGAAGGAGATCGAAAAGGAAATCGAAACGATTCGGGCGGAAAAAGAGGCGGCCATCAAGGCGCAGGATTTTGAGAAGGCTGCAGCGCTTCGCGATTCAGAGAAACAGGCCAAAGATAAACTGGAACGCATTCTGAACGAGTGGCGAGAGCAGCGTGAAGAACGCGAAGTGGTTGTTACGGCGGATGACATCATGCACATCGTCTCCAGGTGGACGGGCGTGCCGCTCAACCGAATGGAGCAAAAAGAGGCTCAAAAGCTCCTTAAGATGGAGGAGGAACTGAAGACCCGCGTGATCGGTCAGGACGAAGCGGTGGTCGCGATCAGCAAAGCGCTGCGCCGTTCGCGTGCTGATTTGAAGGACCCACGGAGGCCAATCGGTTCTTTCATCTTTTTAGGCCCGACGGGCGTCGGTAAAACGTTTCTGGCGCGTTCGCTGGCAGAGTTCATGTTTGGTGACGCAGACGCCCTCGTGCAAATCGACATGTCAGAGTACATGGAAAAGTTTACTGCATCGCGCCTGATCGGTTCGCCTCCCGGCTACGTGGGGTACGAAGAAGGCGGTCAGCTGTCGGAAGCGGTCCGCCGCCGGCCGTACTCCGTAGTTCTGTTTGACGAGGTGGAGAAAGCCCATCCGGACGTCATGCATCTTCTTCTCCAGATCTTGGAGGAAGGCAAAATCACGGATAGTCTTGGACGCAAAATCGACTTCCGTAACACGATCATCATTATGACCTCGAACGTCGGGGCGGAACTGATCAAGCGTCAGACCGCGTTGGGTTTTGGGGCAGTCTCCGGACACGAGTCATATGAACAGATGCGCGACAAGATCCTGGAAGAATCGAAGCGGACCTTCAAACCGGAGTTTCTGAATCGGCTGGACGATATGATCGTTTTCCACACGCTCGGGCGACCCGACCTGGCGAAGATTGTCAATCTCGAAGTGGCAAAGGTGGTGGAGCGTATCGGCACGAAGGCGATCAGGGTGCTTCTCGAGTCGTCCGCAGTCGAGTTCCTGATCGATAAAGGATACGACCCCACGTATGGGGCGCGGCCGATGCGGCGAGCTGTCGAAAAATACCTCGAAGACCCGCTGGCGGAAGAACTTCTGCGCGGAAACATCAAAGCGGGCGACCTGCTCGATGTTCAGGCGGCCGGCGAACAATTAACATTTAAAGTTACGCAGCCCGAGCACAGCCAACCGGCCACCGCCTAGAACCCAGCCCGTGTCTGAGTAGCCAAGCCCCTTCCCGCTCACGCGTTCGCTGCCTCTCCCTCTGCAAGATTTCGCGCCCACGCGAAACCACTTGCAATCCGCTAGTCTGCGTAGCGAGTGTGCTGCATGATTTGGAAGCTCCGCAACGGCTCGGTTGACCTGAGCCGTTTCGGTCTGATCATGGGCGTATTGAATGTCACGCCCGACTCCTTTTCAGACGCAGGACGATGTCTGGACGAGAAAACCGCGCTCTGGCATGCCGAGAAAATGGTTGATGAGGGAGCTACGATCCTGGACATCGGTGGCGAATCTTCGCGACCCGGGGCTGAACCCGTGGCGCTGAAAGAGGAATTGCGCCGCGTCATCCCGGTCATTCGCGGGATTCGCCAGCGCTTCCCGGAGCTTTACTTGTCGATTGACACCTATAAAGCGGAAACCGCTCGCCAGGCCATAGCCGCCGGCGCAGATATTATCAACGATATCTCAGCCCTGCGGGCCGATCCGCAGATGATCGGGGTTTTACAACACTCGAAAGCCGGGGTGATCCTCATGCACATGCAGGGAACACCCAAGACGATGCAGTTCGACCCGCACTACGACGATGTGGTTACCGAGGTCTTTAATTTTCTGCGCCGGCGGCAAGATGAACTCGTGGCGAGCGGCGTTGATCGCGCCAGAATCGCCATCGATCCCGGGTTCGGATTCGGCAAACGCGTTCACCATAATGTGGAACTCGTAAGGGACCTCGGCCGATTTGCTCAATTTAGCCGGCCCATTGTCGTGGGTCTCTCCAGAAAATCAATGATTGCCCACCTGCTCCGTGAACCGAAATCGCGACCCGAGGACCGGATGTGGCCGACCGTGGCCTTGACCAGTCTGCTCCGCGAAAAAGGCGGTCACATATTCCGAGTACATGATGTGCGCCCGAATCTTGAAGCGTTGCGGATGACAGAGGCCATCCTTTTCGATGATTAACGCGATCTTAGAGCTCCTGCAGAATTACTGGAACGCCGGGATCGAAATTCTGCTTCTGGCAGTGGCGATCTATTACGGTTACCTCTACTTTCGCGGAACGCGCGGCGCCAAAGTGCTGACCGGCCTCGCCATTCTGTTCATCACCCTGACCCTTGTATCGCAGATTCTGAACCTGACGGTGATCAGCTGGCTTCTGAGGAGTTTGACCGCGTTCCTGGCCATCGCTCTGGTCGTGATTTTTCAACCCGAACTACGACGTGCCCTTGCCGAACTCGGCAGCAGCCAATTATTTTCCTCGGCAACACAGAAAAAGGAAACGATCGATATTATCACTGAAGCAGTTTTTGAACTCGCAGGCAGACAGATCGGCGCGTTGCTGGCCATCGAACGAGATACAGCCATCCGCAGCTTTGCTGAGAGCGGGGTACATATCGACTGCGAGATGTCGCAAGAGCTTTTGATTACGATTTTTTTCCCGAAAACTCCGCTTCACGACGGCGGGGTGATTATACGCAATGATCGAATCATTGCCGCCGCCTGCGTTTTTCCGGTCAGCCAGCGGGAGGATCTTGATCGTACGCTGGGCCTCCGGCACCGGGCGGCGCTCGGCGTCACGGAAGAGTCGGACGCCATTGCGATTGTGGTATCGGAAGAGACAGGGAATATCTCAATCTGTCACAGAGGAAAAATCGAGCGCGGTTTTAAACCGGGCCAGTTCGAGAAAAGGTTGTCCGAACTGCTGCTGCGTGAAAATGATCCGTCGGAGAACAGCGAGGACAACACCTTGCCGGAACCTCACACGACGCCTTGAACATGAGACGACTTTTCCTCAATAACTGGCGTGCCAAATTGATGGCTCTGATCGTGGCGACGGCGGTCTGGTATCTGATCAAGAAAAATGTCGACGTGGCTCCCGACCGCTGGGGCCTCGAACATCGCCCGGCCACACTTCTGCACCGCTAGCATACCCTGAACTGAACTTCCTACTCTCGCCCGTTCGATCTTACCCATCGCCTGCGCGTGCTCCGCGAAACGCCGACCCGCCGACCCGTTTCTCCTGTCTCCTGTCTCCTGCCTCTTTCCAATTGATCTTTCAAATCGCTCCCGCGAAACTGGCCCGGTGTCTCAGAAGCTCTTTGGTACGGACGGTGTTCGGGGAATTGCTAATACCGAACCGATCACAGTGGGATCGGCTCTGAGACTGGCGCAAGCAGCCGTACGCGTCTTGGCCAAGGAGGAGAGCTGCCCGACTGTGCTAGTGGGAAGGGACACTCGCGCATCGGGAGAGATGCTGGAATCGGCTATTTCCGCCGGTCTCGCTTCTCTCGGAGTACATGTCCTGCTTGCCGGGATCATCCCCACTCCTGCGGCCGCCTATCTTACCGCCAGGTACGGCGCGTCGTTTGGCATCATGATTTCGGCGTCACACAATCCATTCCAGGATAATGGCATCAAACTTTTTGGGGCCACCGGCTATAAACTAGCCGACGAATCAGAGCGTGCCATTGAAGCGGAATACTTTCATCCCGGGAACCGCCAGCTGCCCATCGGCAGATCGATTGGGCGGATCCGCAGAATTCAGGAAGCAACAGAAGACTATGTCACGTTCGCCGCTTCCACTGTTCCCAAGGATTTTTCGTTATCGGGCGTCAAAATTGCAGTCGACATGGCAAACGGAGCGGCGTACCAGACAACTCCCATGGCGCTGACCATGCTTGGAGCCGCTGTCGACATGCGCTTCGGCGCTCCCGATGGGTTTAATATCAATGTCGATTGCGGAAGCACTCATCCAACAACCCTCTCTCGCCTCGTTCGCGAATCAGGTGCCGCATTCGGGATTGCTCACGACGGAGACGCCGACCGGCTTTTACTTTGTGACGAACTCGGGTTCGCGCTGGATGGCGACGATTTGCTGGCGATCGCGGCAACTGATCTATTGGGCCGGGATCAGCTGAACAAAAACACCGTCGTTAGCACGATCATGAGCAATTTCGGGCTGGACCACGTTGTGCAACGGCACGGCGGCAAGGTGGTGCGCACCGAGGTAGGCGATCGATTCGTCATGGACGCTTTGGTTCAGCGGCAATTGAATTTGGGAGGTGAACAGAGCGGTCACATCATTTTTCGCGACTTCACAACTACTGGCGACGGGCTGGTCGCTGCTCTCCAAATCATTGCCATCATGTTGCGCACCGGCAAACCGTTGAGCGAGCTCCGTCAGATTCTGAAAAAATTTCCGCAGGTTTTATGCAACGTCGTGGTCAAGGAAAAAAAGCCCTTTGAACAATTCGATCTTCTGACGGTGCGATTGCGGGAGGCGGAATCCAGGTTGGACGGGAAAGGGCGGGTCCTGTTGCGGTATTCCGGCACTGAATTGAAGGCGCGCCTGCTGCTTGAAGGTCAGGACGCCGATGAACTTCACCAGCTGGCAGAAGCAATCGTTGAGCAGTTGGTCAAAAATCTAGGGCCGTGAATTATCTGGTGACAGGAACAGACACTGGCGTTGGCAAGACTTTCGTTACCAGCGGGCTGATCCGGTGCTCGCGATCCAAAGGAATTGATGCTGTCGGGATGAAACCAATCTGTACCGGTGACAACGCCGATGTGCGGAGTCTGCTGGAGGCTGGTGGCTTTTGCGAGCCCGAACACATCATCAACCCCGTTTGGTACCGGACCCCAGTTGCACCGTACACCGCGTCGATCATCGAGGATCGTGTGATCGATCTGGACGCGATCCGCGAGGGATTTGGGCAACTGACGCGGCGCCACTCTGGTGTGCTGGTCGAAGGCGCGGGAGGCATCGCGACCCCGATTTTCGCTCACTACGATTTTCGCGCTCTGGCACGAGACCTCCGGTTGAACGTGATCATCGTCGCCGCCAACCGCCTTGGGGTCCTGAATCACGCGCGGTTGACCGTCGAAGCCGCCTTTGCGGCAGGCCTGAAGACCTCTTTAATCATTCTGAATTCGATGAACGCAGACTCCGATATTTCCGGACCCACAAACCTGAGCGTCCTTGAAACCCTTGTCGATGTGCCGGTATTGGCCGTGGAATACAATCAACGTGAGTTTGAACAAGCCACCAGCCGCTTATGGTCAATCACAAACGGATAGAAGAGGATTGAACAGAGGAAAGCAAAGCTAACAAAGAGTTTACCGCCGGAACCGTGTCCAGCCTGATTTTACGCTGACACATTGCGCGTTCGGCAGAATAAATTTCTTCAACTCAATCTCAAGTTGCAGCATCGGAAAGCGTGTCATCAGGGCCTTGCCGAGGTCAGAGACGAGCTTTTCGATCAGGTGCGCCGTGCTGGTTTGCACGACCCTTTCGGCTTCGGCGGCGACGCCTGAGTAATCGATGGTTTTCTCAATTTTATCGTCTAACGCCGAAAAAGCGGTCTCGATCTTAAACCGAACGGAGAGGAGCAGTCTTTGGGGAGTTTTGCGCTCGTTCTCCGGTACTCCGATTGTGCCTTTCACCTCCAGATCGTGAATCTCGATCCATTGGTGGGAACATAGCTGCTTGTACGTTTCCAAGATTCAGTGCTGATGAAGGCGGGGTTAGCCCACTCGAAATCGGAGTTCTTTGATCAACTTGCCGCCAAACCGCTTCTTCAATCTGGCCAGAATGAGCGACTTCCATTTCCGGTCGAGTTCGTACAGCACGGTGGGCTGAAGGACATTCACTACCAGAAGGCCTTGATGCAATCTGGCCGGGCGAGAATGCCGGGCGAAAAACTCGCCCACGATTTCAGCCCACGCGGAGATGATTTCTTCCTCGCGCAAGCGGCCTTCCAAGCCAAGCTTGGGTGCGAGTTGGACGAGCACCTCTCGGATAGAGAGGGTCCGGTCCATCTTTTCGCCGGACTCGGGCAACCCGCGCCACTCTTCAATGACTCTCTGGCGAAGCGATAGCTGCATAATCAAAGGGAACAGCCTGGCCATCCAGGCGGACTGTCCGAATCGATTCGCGACACCTCCCTGCCTGTCTGACCTGCCAAGCTAACTATCGCCATCGCTCCCGATCGCTTCGACCGGACATCCTTCCATTGCCTCTTTACACAGAGCTTCCTCATCCGGGTTCTCCGGCTGTTTGTAGACATAGGAATGACCTCCGTCATCGTTGCGGGTAAAATTGGCAGGTGCCGTCTCGCGGCAAAGATCGCAATCAATGCATTGGTCATCCACGTAAAATTGCCCAGCAACATTCTGCGGATACTTATTTGCAACGTCAGCCATAACTTACTTTATAATTTCTTTAGCGATCCTAAACGGGTCATTTTCCCAGGTCTTGTTTAAAGGCCTGCCAATCTAACGAATCAAACGAACACTGCAAGTTACAGATCAATTCGCTCCTGGAGGTTTGCCCTCCAGATTTGTCTGTTCCCAAGCTTCGCCCGGCCTCACGCAGAAGGCAAAGGTCAAAACTCCAACCCAAAACCCCTGCACGGGAAAGATTTGGAATCTTTGCTTAGCCTTGGACAGCCAGCAGAGCGCAAGTAAGGTTTCGTATGACCGATTGGCCTGTGTTGCGTCCAAAAGAGGGTTGGCACGTTCTGCATCTTTTCTATCGCGCGGAACTCGGCCAGTGGCAGACACTGACTTCCGAAGAGAGACTTTCGGCCAAGACGAAACTCTCCGCCTTGGTGCAAGAGGTCCGATCACTCCCTTCCACTCAGATTTTGACCTTCAGCATGGTCTCCCCAAAAGCCGACATCGGATTCATGCTCTTGACCGAGGATCTTCACAAGGCAAACAGCATCGAAAAAAAGCTGACCTTATGCCTCGGGGCTGATGTTCTGACTCCAGTTTTCAGTTTTTACTCCCTGACCGAACGCAGCGAGTACACCACCACCGAAAAGGATTACGCCGCCTCATTGACCGCCGAAAAAGGCTTGCCTCCCGAGTCTTTTGAGTTCGCACAAGCACTCGCCGAATTTCGGCAGCGAATGCAGAAATACCTCCAGGACCGCCTTTACCCGAACATGCCGGATTGGCCGGTTTTTTGTTTTTACCCAATGACAAAAAGGAGGGATGCCGCACAAAATTGGTACCTTCTCCCTTTTGAAAAGCGAAAGGAATTGATGCTAGGTCACGGCCGTATCGGGCGCCAGTATGCAGGGCGGGTTCGCCAACTTATCACCGGTTCCACCGGTCTGGATGACGGCGAGTGGGGAATCTCTCTTTTTGCCCACGATATTTTCGAGATCAAATCCATTGTCTACGAGATGAGATTCGATCCCGTAAGCGCTCAATACGCCGATTTTGGCGAGTTCTACGTTGGCCTGCAGCTTCCACTCGACGATTTATTCCAAAGGATCCAGTTGTAAATGGACGACCGATTGATCAACCCGAAGACGGCCTGGGAAAAATTGCGCGAACTGCGAGAGCTCCTGAAAGGAGCGGGTCCATTATTAATCGCCTATTCCGGGGGAGTCGACAGCACCTTTCTTCTCAGCGAAGCGGCGGGAATCCAGGGCCACCGCGCCCTCGGCGTGATTGCCGATAGCCCAAGTTTGCCGCGTGCCGCTCTAGCTGCGGCGCTTCAGGCGGCAAAAGCGTTCGGGGCCAACGTGGAGGTCATTTCCACGAAGGAGATGGAGGATCCTCGGTACGCGCGCAATCCGGTCAACCGCTGCTACTTTTGTAAGCTTGAGCTTTTTACCAGAATGCAAAGCATCGCGTTGGAACGAGGGTTTCGCACGCTGGCCTACGGGGAAAATGCAGATGACGCCCTCCAGCTTCGGCCCGGTGCCGGCGCCGCCCACGAGTTTCGCGTAATGGCTCCGCTCCGGACGGCAGGCCTGACCAAGGCCGAGATCCGGTTGCTGTCGCGCGAGCAGGGTCTCCCGACTGCTGATGCGCCGGCCCAGCCTTGCCTCAGTTCGAGAATACCGCATGGGACCGCCGTGACCGCTAACGCCTTGAAGATGATCGAACAGGCTGAAGAATACGTCCGGTCTTGCGGATTCCAAATTTTTCGCGTTCGCTACCTCAAGCAAACAGGGGAAACTCCCACTGCCAAACTCCAGGTCGACCCGGTCGAAATGGTAAAACTGCGCTGTCTGGAAACCCAGATTCGGGAGGCACTTCGCGCGATCGGGTTTGGCGGTTTGCTTGTGGACCCGGATGGCTACAGGGTGCCGGCACAGGTGGTGCATAGCGATAGAGTGCGCTGTACCTTAAACGGGGAGTAATATTTGTTTTGATCCCTTCGCTTCTTTGCGTTATTGACTCACTTCCCCTGGTCCAAAGGCAAGACCTTCGTCAAGGGTTTCAGTATGCATCCGATAATCCCAACCATCCTTTTCCTGGCTCAACAAACCGCTGGTCCTCAAACAGCTGCGCCCCAAACCGATCTGCTGCAGCTGATGCCTTTTCTTTTCATGGGGGTCATCTTCTATTTTCTCCTGATTCGTCCCCAGCAGAAACAGCGGAAGCAACTTCAGTTGTTGATTAAAAACCTCAAGACCGGCGATCGGGTCGTGACCAGCAGCGGTATTCACGGTTTGATCGCTAACGTCAAAGAGACTACATTTTTGCTTAAAGTTGCCGACAATGTCAAAATCGAGATTGACAAGAGCGCGGTGGTAGGGGTCGAAAAGCCAGCGGAACCCAAACCGGCCGCTTCCGAGGCGAAACCGACCGCTTGAGAAGTTCGTTATGAACGCAACGTTGACCTTCTTTTTCGGGCTCTTCGTTCTGATTCTTTTCGCCTGGTATTTTCTGACCGACAAGGAGCAGACAAAACGAGGACTGGGCACCACTCTGACACTGCTGCTCTGCGCTTTTTCGATCGATGCGTTCTTACCGTTCAATCAAAAAATTCACCTGGGGCTCGATTTGCAGGGCGGAACCTCGTTTCTGGTCCGGTTAGTACCGCCGGTTCCTGAAGACGGAGGTCAACCGCGCCCGATTACGCCGGAGATGCAGGAACAGGCGGTCGAGGTCATCCGAAAACGGGTCGATGAATTCGGCGTCAGCGAGCCGGTTATCACTAAACAAGGGACCGATCATATTCTGGTTCAAATCCCAGGATTAAATGCGGCACAAGTCGAAACGGCAAGGCAGCAGCTGCAGCGGGTGGCGAAACTGGAGTTTCGGCTGGTCCATCCGAACAGCGATCAACTTGTTCGGCAAATTACTGCCGGAACCGCCTTTACGCCTCCGGGCTATGTTATTCTCACCTCTACTGAACGCCGCAACGGACAGCCGGAGAAACTGCTGGTCAAACGACGACCGGAACTTACCGGGCAGGACGTGGCCAGTGCCCGGCCCATCTTTGAGCAGCGAGGGTACGAAGTCTCGCTCAGGCTGACGCGAGCCGGCGCCGAAGCGTTTCGCCGCGTCACGCGAGATAACATCAATAATCGGCTGGCCATTGTGCTCGACAATGAAGTCGTGTCGGCACCGAACATCCAAAGCGAAATCCCCAACGGAGAGGCGGTTATCACCGGAAACTTTACCGCGGAGGAGGCGAAGAACCTCGCCAGCGTGATGGAAAACCCGCTTCAGACCCCGGTAGCGATTGATGAAACCAGGACTGTCTCCGCGACCTTGGGACAAGACTCAATCTTCCGCGGAATCGCCGCAGGTCTGGCGGGGCTGGCAGCGACGCTGGTGTTTGTTCTCCTGTATTATCGGGCCGCAGGTTTGGTGGCGTTCATCGGTCTCGCCGTGAATGGTATCCTTTTGTTTGGGGCCATGTCCCTCTTCGGCTTCGTCCTCACTCTGCCGGGAATCGCAGGCATCATCCTGACCATCGGGATGGCGATCGACGCGAACGTCCTGATCTACGAACGTCTGAGAGAAGAACTTGAGCACGGGAAAAATCTCAAACCGGCCATTGACACCGCCTATCGCAAGGCCTTCAGCGCCATCGTCGACTCCAACCTGACTACCCTCCTCAAAGTTGCCATTCTGTTCTGGCTCGGTTCGGGTCCGGTGAAAGGATTCGCCATCACGCTGACGATCGGCATCATCGCATCGATGTTTTCTGCCCTGCTGGTGACGCGGAACGTTTTCACCTGGGCGCTTAAGCTCGGATGGCTGAAGCGCATATCCATGTTGCACCTGATCAAATCAAAGAGTTTTGATTTCCTGGGTAAATGGCGCACCGCTTTGATCGCCTCGCTCATTCTTCTGGCAGCATCGACCGCAGCGTTTGGGGTGCGAGGCAACAAGATGTTCAATATCGACTTTACGGGCGGCGACTCTCTGCTGGTCCAATCAGCGACGGAACTGCCCGAAGCGGACATTCGTGCAGCCCTTGGAAAAATAGGACTGAGCAGCGCAGTCATCCAACAAGAGGCGAGCGAGCAAAAAGGGCACATCTCGCACTTTGTTTCAATCCGCTCCCCGTTCGGCACCTCGGAAAAAATTGTGCACCAACTGGAGCAAAGCTTCCCGAAGGCCAATTTGACCGTTGAGCGCTCAGAAGGTGTCGGCCCTATCATGGGTACGCAACTGGCCACCACCTCTTTATTTGCCCTTGGAATCGCCGTCCTCGGCATCCTGCTCTACGTCACGATTCGATTCGAGTTTTCCTTTGCCGTCGGGACCATCGTGGCCATGCTCCACGACCTGATTATTACCCTTGGCATTTTTGTGCTCACCGGTCGCGAATTCTCGCTGGTAATGGTTGGGGCGATTCTGACCGTGGCCGGCTACTCGATTAACGACAAGATCGTGGTCTTTGACCGGATCCGCGAGGGTCTGCGCTCGGGCCGAAAGGGTTCAATTCAAACCCTGATGAACGCCAGTATCAACGAGACGATGAGTCGAACCATCCTGACGAGCGGCGTGACATTGATTTGCATGCTTTCGCTTCTGATCTTCGGCGGTCCGGTGCTGGCTGATTTCGCCTTCACGAATGTGGTGGGAGTAATCGTGGGCACGTACTCGTCGATCTTTATTGCTGCGCCGATTGTTCTCTGGTGGTCGAATTTCAGGAAGGGCAATCTGAGGCACGAAGTCTCCAGGCCGCAGGAATCGGTCGTGAAAGGAAAACCGATCGCCGCGAAGTGATGACATGTCCACCATCAAGGATGTAGCTGCCTTGGCGGGTGTTTCTTATACCACCGTCTCCCACGTGATCAATAAGACACGACCGGTAAGCGAGAAGGTGCGTGGTGAAGTCGAAGCAGCAATCCAGCGTCTGAATTACGTTCCCAGCGCGTTGGCAAGATCCCTCAAACAGCAATCCACCTGCACGATAGGACTGCTCATTTCCAACAGTTCCAATCCTTTCTTCGCGGAGTTGGCCCAGGGTATTGAAGATATCTGTTATCGCGCGGGATACACCGTCATCCTGTGCAACTCGGACGACCAACCCGAACGGCAACAAACCTACTTGCGAGTACTGCTCGAGAAACGGATCGACGGGCTGATCATTTGTTCCGCGGGAGATGACCTCGGACTGGCCGAACATTTGCGGGAAGCCAAGGTGCCGGTCATCATCGTCGATCGGACAGTGAAAGGGGTGACTTCCGACGTTATCCAGATCGATCATTTCAAGGGAGGGTATCTCGCTACGCGCCACTTGCTTGAACACAAGCACAAATCCATCGGGTGCATCGCTGGACCTGATACCGCCACCGTTAGTACCGACCGCCTGAACGGGTATCGAAAAGCGCTCGCGGAAGCCGGCGCACCGTTTCGACAAGAATGGGTGGTCAGAGGAGATTTCACCGCAGAAAGCGGATACAAGGCCGCTCGCATTTTGCTCAAGAGGGTGGAAATCTCCGCCGTCTTTGCGAGCAACGATCTGATGGGCATCGGCCTTCTTCGATTTGCCGCTGAGCACGCGATTCGCGTACCGAACCAATTGTCGGTCATCGGTTTTGATGGTATCCAGCTCGGCCGCTACATTTACCCGGCGCTGACCACCGTTGGGCAATCGATTCGCCGGCAAGGTGAGATTGCCGCCGGCGCGCTTCTCGAGCGCATCCGCAAACGGGGTGAAGGCCGGTTCCGCAAGATCTTAATGAGTCCTGAACTCACGGTGCGCGAGTCCACTGGCGCTGCCGCTCCGTTTGTTCTGAGCAGGCACGAATAAACATCCCTGTACTCCTGCACTCACCTCCCTCGATCCGCGATTCTGGCTCGATAAGAATCCAGAATGACCGCGAGGATAATCACTCCTCCGGTGATCATCTGCCGCACGAAGTCGCCGACCCCGATCAAGATAAGGCCATCTGCAAGGACCCCGATAAGGCAGGCGCCGAGAAACGTTCCTATGAGCGAGCCGCGGCCACCGTTCAGGCTCGTACCACCGATAATCACCGCCGCAATCGCGTTCAGCTCGAAGCCAGTCCCGAGAATCGGACTCGCGATCGTCAGTCGAGCCATATAAATGATGGCGCCAATTCCAACCGTGAGACCGGAAATGACGAAAGCGGCGACCTTCAAAATGAAAGTGCTATGGCCCGAGAGGCGAACTGCCTCTTCATTGTTGCCGATAGAATAAATGAGGCGGCCGAATACTGTTCGCGTCAAAACGAACCATCCGAGCAAGACCAAGGCCAGAGCAACCAGGAAGATGGCCGGGACTCCGAACAGCGTGGCCGTCCCGAAATCGTTGAACATGTTTGGGAACTCGAACAACGTTCGGGCATCGGTCACCTCCAATGCACCGCCGCGGGCTATATTAAGCATACCTAGCGTGACAATGAAGGATGGGACATTCCAGAAGCTGGAGACGAATCCGTTCACAAAACCACAGATCATCCCGACAATGACGCTCGCCAGCCCGGCAGCCGCGATCGCCACAGGGACCGGCACCGACTCATTCTTTAGGACCAGACCGGCTACCATCGCACAAAGTGCCATCACCGAGCCGACGGAAAGGTCGATGCCGCCGATCAGGATCACGAACGTCATCCCGGTCGCCATGACTAGATTGATGGTGATCTGGGTCAGAATGTTCGTCACGTTCGACTCGTCCATGAAGTGGGGAGCGGTAGCTGAAAAAATGGTGATCAGCACCAGAAGTGCCATTCCAATTCCGGCCTCCTGGAGCACCTTCTGCACAGCGGCTTTTGCCGGCATTTTGAAGCTTGTCAATTTGGATTGGCCGGCCATCCCGCGGTTCTTATCCACCATGCGTCGACCTCAGCTGCTGCGGTTTTCCGGTTGCGCCTTACCGGCCAGATACTCGCTGTAAGCGAGTGACAGGATACGTTCTTCGTCAAATTCGTGCCGATGAAGTTCGCCCGCCAGCCTTCCGCGCGAGAGGACAAGGATTCGGTCGCAGATTACCATCAGTTCAGGAAGCTCGGATGAAACAACCAGCAAAGCTTTGCCACCCTTTGCCAATCGCCGCAGGAGAGTGTAAATCTCGGCCTTCGCCCCCACGTCGATCCCACGCGTCGGCTCATCGAGCATGATGATCGAGGCGTCCCGAAAAAGCCACTTCGCAACGATCAGCTTCTGCTGGTTGCCACCCGATAACTCTCGCGCAGTCTGTTCAATGGATCTGGACCGGACATCAAGCTCTCGGACCCAGTGTCGCGCCGTTGCCACCTCGGTCTGAACTCGCAACAACCCGGCGCGCGACACTTGCGCGAGGTCAGTCAGCGTGATATTGACCCGCACCGGCATAGCCAGGACAAGGCCCTCTTCCTTTCGGTTCTCAGTTAACAGGCAAACACGATGCCGCACGGCGTCCACCGGGTCGGCGAAGGCGACGCGGTGCCCATCCTGGTAGATCTCTCCACCCTCGCGGCGATCCGCGCCGAAAATTGCCCGAAGCAATTCGGTTCGGCCCGATCCGACCAACCCGGCGAGCCCTAAGATTTCGCCATACTTCAGATCAAATGAGACCGGATGCGGACTGCCGCGAACACGCAGCCCTCTTAAGCGCAAGGCCGGTTCTTGTTGTGCAGAAGAAGGGCTGCCCGTTTCAGCGGCAGCATCTGCCTCGATTGCGTCCGTCGCGGCCTCCAGCGGACGCCCCACCATCAGGCGGACCAGTTGCGGCGCGCTGGTCTCGGCGACAGCAAAACTTTCTATTCGCCGCCCGTTCCTGAGCACGGTGACCCGGTCGCACAGCTCGAAAATTTCTTGTAGATGGTGTGAAACATAGATAACCGTCACGCCGGAGCCACGTGCGCTGCGGACAATGTCGAACAATCGCGCGGCCTCACGCGGAGTGAGAGTCGCCGTCGGCTCGTCGAGCACCAGCAATCGGCCGGTGGACGAAAGCGCCTTGGCAATCTCGACGAGTTGGCGCTGTGCGATCCCAAGATGCTCGAGCCGGATCGCCGGATCGACCTCGAGGCCCACTCTCCTCAACAGGTCATTGGCACGGCGACTCAATGTGTTACGGTCAAGCATCACGCCAAAACGCCGCGGCAATCGTTCAAACAACAAGTTCTCGGCCACTGACAAATAGGGCAATTGATTGAACTCCTGGTAAACCACCCGAACGCCGGCTTCCAGAGCGTCCAACGGGGTCCGAGGCCTATAGGGTGCACCGGACAAGCGCATCTCGCCGGCGTCCGCCGTATAGGCGCCGCTTAAAACCTTGATCAGCGCAGATTTTCCAGCCCCATTTTGGCCAACCAGCGCGTGTATCTCCCCCTGGGCAACCTTGAGATCAACGGAGTCGAGCGCGGTCACTCCGGGGAAGTGCTTGACGATACCGCGCAGCTCGAGGAGGGGCTCCATGGTGTGTCCTTTCCCCGCGTTCTCGGCCTTTCCGGATACACCCGCTAACCACCTGCGTGCCTCGACGCGATCGGCCTGTTGCACCGACTCAGAAATTCAGTTCGACGGGGCAGTCACTAACTCGATTGGCGTCTTGATCCAGCCTGTGAGCTTCTCCCCTTGTAACCCTTTCATTGCATAATCGATTCCGTTCGCGGCCATTTTGCTACCGAACTGGTCGATGGTGGCCAGCATCTTGTGTTCTTTGAGCAGCGGCTGGACCGCGGGGATGTTGTCGAAGCCGACGACCAGGATCTTTCCCGACTTGCCCGCTGCATCGATCGCCTTGACCACGCCTAGCGCCATCGAATCGTTAGCTGCCATCACTCCCTGAATATCTGGATGCGCCGTCAGCATATTTGTGAAGACTGTATTTGCTTCCTCTGTCTCCCAGTGCGCCGTCCGGGAATCTAACATATCGAGCTTTCCTTCTTTGACTGCGTCATCAAATCCGAGTTTGCGCTGCTGAGCATTGTCAGCGCCGGGATTTCCCTCGATGATAACGACTTTGCCGCCAGGCCCCAGCGCCTTGGCTAACACGTCTCCCGACATCTTGGCTCCCGCCCGGTTGTCGGGGCCGACGAAAGCTAAGTCCACTCCGGCCTGCTTCTTGGCTGCCTCGTCCAGCGAGACATCAATGTTAATCACCACAATGCCGGCCTTGATTGCACGTGCCACAGGCGGCACCAGAGCGCGCGAATCCGCAGGCGCGATGACGATCCCATCGACTTTCTTAGTGATAAAATTCTCCACCGCATTGACCTGGGTATCGATGTCCGTCTCGGAATGCATCCCGACCGCAACAAGAGTTAAATCCCCGCGTTCCTGGACATGTTTGACGGCGCCTTCCTGCATATCCTTGAAGAACTCGTTGGCAAGCGATTTCATCACCAGCCCAATCACTGGTTTCTTATCCTGAGTGTACCCGAAAGAGACACAGCTCAACATCAGGACGCTTCCCAGAAGCATGGACATGAACGGTTTGTTTATTCCAGCCATGGGAAAGGTCCCAAGGATCAGACAGGGAGGAACGTCAGATGACATTTTTTGAATACGGATCGCCGCGAAAGAATCGCCGCTCGGACGTAGAAGACAAAGGTTGATCAACCTCTTTGGGAAGACAGCTTTCATGGATTCGGAGGAAGAACAGCACAACACGTCCTGGTGGACGCGGGGCGCGGTTCGTTTCGGGAGGGGGCTGAGTTTTGGGTTCAACGATAAGCGCACAGTCGCGCAAACGTTTGCAACTACACTATTACGTGGCTCCCCCAGGTCAAGACATATCACGCTCCCGACACTCTGTCCCTACCGCGGCCCAACGACTTGCTGCCGCGCTCTGGTGAACGACACCTCCCTTGCCCAGGAGAAATCCAAGACCGATCCGTCGAAACCGACCCTCCCATGCGAGTGGCTGAATCTTTTTGTTGCCGCCATGACGCTTTGCAATATCACTCTATTAACTATTTCCATCCATGAAACCGCGCCGCCTCCTCTTCCTCCTGCTGTTCCTCCTTCTATTCTGCGGGCTTACCGGGCTTTCCCTCTGGTTTTGGCGCGTGCCGGATTTCGTCTCGATGCCCAACCCCGCGGAAAGCTACCAACAGGCGATCCAAAAGTTCAGGGCAATTGAAAAAGTTGAGTCAACCCTCCCGCTCTGTCCAGAGGGACATAGCCGCTTGCTCACCCAGGGACACAAAACCGAACGGGTCTTTGTTCTCCTTCACGGCCTCACCAATTGCCCGGAGCAATTCATTCCGCTGGCCCGTATCCTTCATGCCTCCGGAGCGAACGTCGTTCTGCCTCGCGCTCGTTATGCCGGCTTTTCTGACCGCATGAACGCCATCCAGGGTTTGCAATCCGGGCAAGATCTTCTCGATCAGGCATCCGCCGGACTCGATATCGCGTCTGGGCTTGGGGATCGTATCTTTCTCGTCGGTCTCTCGGGCAGCGCCGTCGCTGCTGCCTGGATGGCCCACAATCGAGACGGCATAGAATCCGTTTTGCTTGTCTCGCCATTCTTCGGCGTTGATGGCCAACCGGTCGCCCTCATTGATGCCATCTCCGCCGTCCTTACGCGGGCACCGAACTTTTATTTCTGGTGGGATCCCAAACAGAAGGCGGCTATGGCCCGGCCGTCCTGTGCCTATCCCCGTTTTGGCACGCGCTGCATTGCCGATACCCTGGAACTCTCGCGCAACGTCCGCGACCATTTCGCCTCACACCCACTTCGCGTCGGTCGCATGGCTATACTTACTTCCGCCTGTGACAAAGCGGCGAACAGCGAACAGACCAGCCAACTCGCCGCACAATGGGCGCAGAAAAATCCCGGACGTGTCTCGATTTACGAATTTCCCAAAGCTCTCGGCATCCCCCACGATATGATTGATCCCAACCAAACCGGCGCCAAGACGCAAATCAGCTATCCCAAAATCCTTGAACTCCTGGGTCTAAACCCCACAGGCAATGCTATTGCCGATCAATACCCAAGCCATCGGATATAGTCCCGATTGCGCCTGGCTGATTCTTTCGGCTTCCCCATTCCTGGAAGAACATCTTGTTCCACCACGCCCCAACCGGCGTAGTCGAGCTTTTCGAGTTCCTTCATGAGCGATGGGAAGTCTACTTCGCCCTTGCCCAGCTCACAGAAGACGCCCTGTCTCAAAGCTTGGAAATAGTTCCAGCCATTTTCGGCGACCTGCTTGCCCACTCCGGGGTCATAATCCTTGAAGTGAAAGTGCCAGACTCGCTTGCCGTGTCTGCGCAGGCCCTCCACAGCGTCTCCGCCGCCAAACTGATAGTGGCCGCAATCGAAGACCAAACCGAGAGTAAGGGGGTCGGTGAGCGACATAAGCTGGTTAATCTCCGCGGGGGTCTCGACGTAACCCGCACAATGATGATGGAAAGCGGTGCGAAGGCCGGTTTCTTTTTTTACCGCCTCGGCGACTCTCATCGCGCCTTCCGCATAGATTTGCCATTCGGTATCGCTCAGGCCCATTTCGGGAGTGACACGCCCCGCATTGTTCGCGCGCTCTGGAACTCTGCCATTCTGGTCCGCGAGGATAATAAGAGGGAGCGTATCTTCGACCGCCGCCATCAAACGCGCGGTGCGCACGGCAACTTCGATGCCGGCCTGATGGGACGCCGGTATTTTCAGAAATACGGGCACAAATGCACCGAGCAGCACGAGATCACGGCTCTGAATTTCCTGCGAAAGTTTTTCCGGATCAGTCGGCATGAATCCCCAGTCCCCTAATTCTGTGCCCGCATAGCCGGTCTCGGCGATTTCGTTCAACACCTGGACGTAGTCAGGAGCCTTGCCTTCCAAGTCGAATTCGAGCGCGCCCCACGAGCAAGGAGCATTTGCAATCTTTATCATTGTAAAACCAGGTTCTTCGGATTGCTAGCACCCAGGAAACTAGCGTCGCCAAAAACATCGCGTAATGCTTCTATATTCCCGCTTCCACCTGGCCAAGTTCCGCCGCTACCATTTTCAGCTCCTCTTTGGTCGCTACTTTGGAATGCCATTCATTTTTACCCTCCGTAATTTGCACGCCCTTGCCTTTGATCGTATGAGCGATGATCATCGTGGGCTGATCGGAATCTCCGGACGCTTTCGCGCTTTCTAACGTCGGGACGATCTGCGAGAAGTCGTGCCCGTCGATCTGGAGGCAACGCCAGCCAAGCCTTTCGAAAATGCCTCGCAAATCGATCCCCGACCACGGGTCGCGGCGGTCGCCGCGATGTTGTTCATTGATTGCAAGCACCCAACCGAACTGTTGCAGGCCGTTCCAGTCCAGAATGGCGGTTAAATTTCCTAACTTATACCTGGGAGCGATATGCAATGCTTCCCAAATCATTCCCTCCTGCAGTTCGCCGTCGCCGATCATGACAAAGGTCTGAAACTTCTGTCCTCGCATCCGCGCCCCGAGGGCAATGCCCAATCCAACCGATAACCCCTGCCCCAGCGATCCGGTCGACGTCTCCAGGCCAGGAAGCCGCGTCACATCGGGATGCCCCTGCAGCCGCGACTCCCCTTTATCAAACGTTTTCAGTTCTTCGATCGGCAGAAAGCCCCGCAGCGCCATCACTACATATTGCCCGATCGAAGAATGCCCTTTGGAAAGAATAAACCGATCCCGCTCCGGCCATTTCGGTTCTT
>JAFAKL010000027.1 GCA_019235445.1 Verrucomicrobiota bacterium
AATGGCGATTGTCCGTCCAGCGGAGAAAGGACATGAAACAGCCAGCAAAACTTCATTCCCAGCTTGACAAGGGTTGGGAAAATGGATGTAAAAGGGATTGCCTGGATTGCCGGTGCCGGCATTGTAACTTACGTCGTTATTGGCGCCAGTACTAACATGCTGGATTAAGGTTGGCGTCTGAGCCTGAGCGGACGCAAGTGTTATGATAACTAAATTTTTTACTACGATCGATACGGCAGCAACAATACGCATTTCATCTCCTTATTTGCAATCGTCAGCGAAAAAGCTTACATACACACAAAATCCTATAATCGCGGCAAATAGTATGGCCATCAAGACTATGCAATACCAATCTTTGATGCTCATTCGACTCGCCATCTCGCGCCTGTTCCGCAGCGGAAGCGCTGATCTTCTTTGGGGAAAATCCCAGTTCTTTGAGCTAACCAGACCAACTCGGCGACCGATTGAAGCTCATCTTTAGTCATTGATTCAGCCAGAACCGCACAATTCATTTCAAAGCACTCTTTGTCCGGCCACTACCAGGTGCCGGTTAGCGGTCTTAAAAAACGTGTTGGGTTCCGCTTCTGGTAACAATACCTGCGCCAAGACCACATCGTAGCTGGGCAAACGTAACGGACTGTCCGGGTGAATGTGGAACCGGGCCAGAATCTCGCTGGAATCCTTGTCCAATAATAAGAAAAGGCCGTAACCCTTGAGGAAGTAATTCTTACAGCGCTCGGGATCATTCTAAGACGGGACGAGGCAGGGAAGGCGACCGAGGGGACGGTCGAGTTCAGATTTGCGGTTCGGATATTGACGAGCTGGTACGAACCGAGCCGCAGGACAAGGGTTGTGCCTTGGCCAAGGGTATCCCCGTAATGGAGAGTGCTCATGTGGGCGACACAATAAGGTGTGCTTGGCATTATGGCAATTATAAATTTCACGAGATTATGATCCCGATCGGCGGCTGGTTAATCGGGATGGTGCCCTGTAGACGGTCGACAATCGAGGAAGTGATTGGAGGTTGACGCGAGTTTGGCGTCCAGACGTACCGGCGGTAGCTGGACTGCGCCAAGCGAGTGAGAGTTCTCATCAACCATCAAAATGCACATTAATTGGAAATACTGTTAATTCCATAGTATACTTGGGTGTGATTCTCAGTGCGGAAAAAACCCTCTCCACAGTATCGCGAGCCAATGGGGTCAGCTAACTTCAGGAACGAACTTTTGCTCCTCTCCGGGCAAGGCGATGCGCTTCTCGGATCGAAAATTTTGATCATCGACGACGAGGAAACGAATGTGCGGCTGCTGAGGCGCATCCTCCAGCACAGTGGGTTCGAAAACATAAGCAGCACCACGGATTCGCGCAGGACGGTCGGGCTCTTTAAAGAGGTGCGCCCTGATCTAGTTCTAAGCGACTGGCTGATGCCGCATTTAGATGGCGGCGGGGTCCTTGGGTTGCTGCGTCAATTGATCGGCCAGGATGACTACCTGCCGATCGTCGTGCTTACGGCAGACGTCACGCCGCAGACCAAGCGGCTGGCGCTAAGCATGGGCGCGACGGATTTTCTGACCAAGCCCATCGACGCCCTCGAGGTAACGCTGCGGGTTGGGAATCTGCTCAAGACACGCTGGTCGCACGTCAAGATCCTTGAACAAAATGCGATGCTCGAGGAAATGGTGCGCAAGCGTACGCGTCATCTGCAGGAGACGCTAGCCGAACTCCAGCAGAGCAATGCCGAGCTGAAACGAGCCGAGCAGGCGGTCCGCGCTTTCAATGCAGAGTTGGAACAGCGCGTGCACGACCGGGTCGCCGACCTGACACATGCGCAGGAGGTCTTGGAAATGCGCAACCTGGACTTGCAGCAATTTGCCTACGTGGCCTCTCACGACCTCAAAACCCCGCTGCGGACCATCTCCGGCTTTGTCGAGTTGTTGCGCGACACCTACGGCGGGCAGTTTGACGCACGAGGAGTTGAGTGGATCCGCCGCGCTTCGGACGGCGCCCACCGGCTCGACGCGCTCATTGACAATCTATTGACCTATTCCCAATTAGATTCTCGAGCCCAGCCTTTTCAACCGGTAGACCTGGCAGCGGTCTTGGACAATGCCCGGGAAGACCTTGGCGCCGTGATCCAGGAGACTGCTGCAGAAGTTGCGTCCGGGGCTCTGCCCACCATCACCGGAGATCGCATACAACTGACGCAGTTGTTTTGGAACATTCTCGACAACGCAATCAAATACCGGGGCGCTTCGTGCCCACGCATCCACGTGTCGGCTCAGATGACGCAAGGCGAGTGGGTGTTCGCAATAGCCGACAATGGCATCGGCATCGATCCGCAACACCACGAGAAGATTTTCGAGCTGTTCCGGCGCCTGCATAGCCAGAGGACTTTTGCCGGCGACGGCGTCGGATTAAGCATTTGTCGTCGCATTGTGACGCGCCACAGCGGTAAGATCTGGGTGGAGTCGCAACCCGGTCAAGGCTGCACGGTCATTTTCACGCTTCCATCCTCGATAGACGCTCACTCGTGAAGAGCTAAATCGATGCGCAGGGCGTGGCAGGAGTTTTTTATGGTTTAAGTTGGGTTAACTTAAGGAAAATTCTACAACGAAAGTTCCTGTCCCGGAGGGATCAAACGAAAGTAGCCTGGCACGAAGTGCCTGGAAACAAGAGAAAAGTGGAACCAGTCCCCGAGGGACGGTTGATCTGCTCACTCGTTCCAGAGATATTTTTCGTCGAACTTTACGTCGTGCGCTTTTTTAGAAACGCCAGATACTCCGCTTGAAAAGTTCGAGTCCGATGATGTTCGACCTGATGGTCGATGTCACCGTCGCTTCTGGCAACTGAGAAACGCTCACCCTGAATGCACCGTATCCCTGCTGCCAACCGAAGTTTCGCAACGCCCGGAAGGTCGATGAATCCAGGCTGGCTACCCTCGTTTTAATCCCTCCGGGATAAAGCGTCACGGCACCCCCCTGCCGCTACGATAAGTGAACGCTTATGGGGCGTAGCCCCAAGCCGGGGATTTATTCATCCTGCGCGGTCGGCCATTCCACCAGCGGCAGATCGACCCAGAACGTGCTTCCTATCCCGACGGTGCTCTCCACTCCCAAGGTTCCGGCCATGGCTGTGACCATCCTTTTAGAATAGGCAAGTCCCAGTCCGGTGCCTTCGACTCCAGTTCGTTCAGCTCCCAGGCGATCAAACGGCGTGAAAAGGCGAGCAAGTTTCTCGGCGCTCAAGCCAAGACCAGTATCTTGCACGGAAATGCGCAAGGCAGGCGTTGGGATAGCTGGTTTTCGACAGCATTCCACTGTGACGGTACCTCCTGAGCGATTGTATTTCACCGCGTTAGAAAGCAGATTTAGGAGCACCTGCCTGAGCCGCCGGCCATCGGCCAGCACATGCCAGTTGCAGTTCGGAGGTGCCTTCCAGTCCAATCGCACGTTGCGTTCTCGGGCTACCGTTCCCATTAAACTTAATGCCTCTTGCACCGCCTCGATGACAGAAACCGGTGTCACTGAGAGCGTCATCTGATCGGAGTCAGTGGAGCACATATCGAGGATATCGTTGATCAGTTCGAGCAGGTGTCGCCCGGCTTTCAGAATTTCGTGGACGCTGTCTTGATCTTCGGCACCCTGGGAGCCGTTCATTTCCAAAAGCTGGGCAAAACCGATGACGGCATTGAGCGGAGTCCGTAATTCGTGACTCGTTCGCGAAAGGAACTGGCTCATGGCCCGATACGCGTATTCTGCTTGATCGCGGGCCTGACGTAGTTGCTCCTCGATGTGTTTCGTCGCCGTGATGTCATAGCCTATGCCCTGGATGAACGACGGTCGCCCGAATGGGTCCCGCACAATTTTGGCCTCCCCGTGTATCCAAACTACCCGCCCATCTTTTGCGACAAACCGATAATCGCCTTTGAACGGCTCCGTCCACGCGACCGTGCGCGAAAACTCTGTGTTCCATCGATCTTTGTCCTCCCAATGCAGCCGTTCGTACCAGAGGACCGGACTTTGCGTCCATTCCTGAACCGTGTAGCCGAGGAGCGTCTCAATTTGCGGGCTAATGTAGAGTTCGCTCAACCCTTCTTCAAACACTGCCATGAACGTCACCGCCGGGAGTTGCTCCAGGAGTACCTGATAACGGGTTTCGGGTTTGAAAAAACGCGGTTCCCCCGGCGATCCGACCGTCTGTGGGTCAGGTTGAGCCGAGAGGTTCGGCAGCTCAGGGCCTGGCAGAAAGGCGCGCGCCAGAGCGAGCAGGGTGCCGACGGCGAAAGAGTCGGGAGAAGTCTCTCGCCCGATGGTCTCTCTTGTTTTGTTCTCGTGTCTCACGAGCCTGCTTCCACCCTTCGCCATGGCGGTTCCTTGTTCAACGAAGCCCGCGTGAACGCGCGAAGCGCGCGGATTGCTTTGCCGTAGGACTGAATCGCTTGAGTGGATAGTTTAGAGCCGGGTGGCTGTTCCATGAATGCCATGAACTTGTCGGGAAAACCGGGCATAGTGCAGCCGATGCAGATGCCGCCGACATTGGGGCAGCCGCCGAGGCCCCCCATCCACCCGCGCTTGCCCACGTTGCACTGGACGACCGGACCCCAGCAGCCAAGTTTCACAATGCAGAGCCTGGTGCCTTGCTGTTCAGCGAAATCGCCCTGCTCGTAATAGCCCGCACGATCACAGCCTTCGTGTACTGTTTCGGAAAAGAGCCATGCCGGCCGCAGTAACCCATCCAGGGCGATCATCGGTCCGGTTCCAGCCGCATGGCGCAGCAAGTGGAAGAGCGTTTCCATGAAGTTATCAGGCTGAACCGGACAGCCCGGGATGTTGATCAGCGGGATCTCAGCCTTCGACTTCCACGTTTGGCCGAGATAGTCGCCAAGGCCCATCGCGCCCGTAGGATTGCCCTCCATCGCGTGGATCCCCCCAAAGCTCGCGCAGGTGCCGGCGGCGACGATTGCCCACGCTCTAGGCGCGAGCATATCGATCCACTGGCAAACGGTGATTGGCTGGCCTGTCGATTTGCCTGTACCGAACCCCGACCAGTAGCCCTCTGTTTTGTTCTTCTCGTCGGGAATAGAGCCTTCGATCACGAGAATGAACGGCTCAAGCCGGCCAGCCGCAGCATCGTAGAAGAATTGCATGAAATCTTCACCAACCTCATAGGCGAGAAAAGGGTTGTGAAAATTGACCTTTGGGATGCCAGGTAGACCACCCAAAACCAGGTCTTCGATGCTCGGCTGGGTGGCTCCAGTCATCGCGATCGTATCGCCATCGCAACCGAGCCCGGCAGTGATCCACAGAATATCAATTACTTTAAGTGGTTCCCGCATGGAAAATGGGTTTGCGTCCGGAGAGAAGATGGAAGACTCGAGTTTTCTTTGATGCGCAAAGCCGTGCCAAAGCGGTCTCCGTCTGTCCGGCACGGGATTCCGCCGGCAACCCCGTGAGCCGTGTTGGGAGGCCCCGCGGATGGGCGTTCGGGTTTTCCCCGGCCTGGAAAGGAAACCACATGGTAGACTCTTGACTATGGAAATTAGAGAAAAAACGTAAATTTGCGAGCTTTTACTGTGTTACGACAGTTAAGTCGCTCGCCACCCCACCAAAATCAGATTCTTTCCCCTTGTTTTAGCGAGTGGGTCCCGATCAATTTCGTTTGCTGTTTTGACGGCGTTTGGAACCACGGTTATCAGTAATTATGCCGTCGAGAATGAAGGAAATTTTAGATGCTCTCAAAGATTGGTGCGATCGGGAAAATGGGCAACCATCGGTCGTTGCCAAGGTGATCGGGGTAAGTCCAGGAGCTGTTACCAGTTGGCTTTCAGGAGAGCAACAACCGACTTCCGAACAGATTCTTCTGCTGCAGGAATTCCTCGCCAAACAGAAGAACTACGAAAAGTCAGAATAGAACCGCTACGGGGCAGGAGATCAGCTTCGCGATGAGGCCGAGGCGCCCTGCAAAGGTTGCAACTGCCGCCGCTTTTTTAGAGATCTGGATTGAATCGATCCGTTTTCTTCGGAGTGTCCCTGAGTGCCGAAAGCCTGTGAACTCCGCGTCCGCAGGCATGGTGCCGAGTTGCTTATGCCGCAGGAGGTTGAGTTCCGCCGCCAGGCGAAATTGTTTGCATCCAGCCAGGCACAGCCCCAGGAATGCAACAAAAAGGCCGGTAACGCTGAAGACGGGGCGGCCGACCGTGACGGTGAACTCCTTTTCCCACCTCCTATTGGTAGAAATTCCGCGCCCACCTATGCGCTTTCAACTGCTTAACTACCTTCTCCGGCAGTCCGCGCCCGTCCCCCAATGCGCAATTCTGTTCGACGTTGCGGATGGAGCGCATTCCAGGGATGACCGTTGAAACCGCATTGTGGCTTAAGACATAACGCAGAGCAGTTTCCGCCATTTGGTCTAAGCCGATATCCAGATCAGCGGCAATTTTTTGCACACGCTCATAAACCTCTCGTTTTCGATTTCCGCGAAAATACCTGTTCCGGAAATCACCTTCTTCAAACTTGGTTTCCGGCGTAATTTTTCCTGACAGTCCGCCTTCGTCCAAAGCTACCCTGACAATAACGCCGACGTTATGCTTCTGGCACGCGAGAAACAGTTGATCCTCAGGCGGTTGCTCAAAGATGTTATAGATCACCTGCACAGTGTCGACCAGGCCGGTCTGAACTAGCTTAATGGCGTTTTCTGGCTGGTAATCATTGATCGAGACGCCGAAGGACCTGATTTTGCCCTCTTTCTTGAGCTTCTGGATTGCGTCCAGCCAATCCCCTTGGTCGACCCAATCGTCTGACCAGACGTGAAATTGTTGGACCTGGATCGCATCCAAACCCAAATTTTGCAGGCTCTCTTCTGTGCAGGCGATGACATGCTCCGCTGGAAACGCTTTTTCTGCAGGCACACCAGGCTGCGCAGGCCATTGAAGGTTCTTTGGCGGCACCTTGGTTGCGACATAAATCGTTTCTGATCGTTCTTTGACTGCTTTTCCTACCAGTCTTTCGCTATGGCCATCTCCATAGCGGAGAGCCGTGTCCACAAAATTCAGCCCGAGATCAAAGGCCCGATGCAAAGCCTTGACCGACTCATCGTCTTCCGCGCCAACCCACATTCCTTTTCCAATGCCCCAGGCTCCAAAACCGACTTCTGAAACATCCAATCCTGTTTTGCCAAGTTTTCGGTAATTCATGGTGTGTATCCGGTTCGCTGTTTTCTCTTCCTGACTTTTGGCATGATCGCGGGAGAGGACGGGCACGGCTGCATACCGTTCGCCCATTCCAGGCATCAACAATGCGTGGCACAGAGTCCGATTTGGTATGCCGTTGGAAGGCCTAGTACTCGAAAGGCCGGAGCTGAAATTTATCTGTAAAGCGGTCGCATCCATGGTTCCGGCGCATTCAGCGCGCATGAAAGAATTCGTTAACCATTCTTCCGGGCACAGAACATCCGGTCGGACTCATTTAAGGGCTTAAGAAGCCGGTCGGTTCACCGTATTATAGATACCATAATATGAAGCAATCTCCGACCATCTCTCTTTCCAGGGCGGCATCGGGAGAGCAGGACACCGTCGTGGCGCCCTGATCTTTTGATTTATGAGTTTCCGCTTTCGAAAACGCATTCGCCTCGCAAAAGGCATTTGGATCAATCTATCGCAAAAGGGCACCTCGCTATCAGTTGGGGGGCGAGGTGTCACGACGAATATCTCCGAGAAGGGAGTGCGGGAGAAGTTCAGCGTGCCTGGGACCGGGATCAGTTATCAGACGAAGCGACTCGGAGCAAGTGGATGTTTGGTGTTACTGCTGGGAATCCCCACGGCAATAGCGGCTGCTCTATTTCTGTTAAATTGAATCCGCGACATCGGGCGGACAAGCCGGCGTTAAGGCTAGACTACTGCGCTGTCCATCCGCCATCGATGAGAAGATCCGTTCCCGTCATGTATCCTGCCTCCTCGGAGCACAGGTAGAGAGCAAGATGACCAACTTCCTCTACGCGACCCCAGCGGTGGAGCGGGATTTTAGCAACAATTTGCCGGTTGAGCTCCGGGTTCTGGATCAGTGGAAGATTCATCTCCGTGGCGAAGGGTCCCGGGCTGATGGCATTGACTGTGATATTTTCTTCAGCAAGTTCCAGGGCCAGAGCGCGGGTCAAGCCGAGCAACGCCGCCTTGCTAGCCGAATAGGCCGTGCGACCGGGCAGGGAAACTCGGCTCATCGTCGACGACATATTGATAATGCGTCCGTAATCTTTTCCTTTCATGTGCGGTACAAATGACCGGCACATTAGGAAAACGCTCGTCAGGTTGGTATCGAGAACGCGGCGCCATTCTGCCAAGGTGAATTCCACCAATGGCTTCCGAAGATTGATGCCCGCATTGTTGATGAGGATGTGGACGCCATTGAAGGCGTCCATCACAGCGTGTTCGAGTTGGCGGATTTGCTCCTCTTCCAAGACATCGGCTGGAAAGATTTTCGCATGGCCGCCGAGTTTCTCTACGGCCGCTTTCACTTCGCTCAATTGCTCGAAATTTCGTGAAACGAGTGCGAGGCTCGCGCCCGCCGCGCCCAGCGCCAAAGCCATTGCTTTGCCAAGCCCCTTACTGGCCCCTGTGATGATTGCCACCTTACCGTTCAGGTTGTTGTGATCGCTCATTTCCTACTTTCATTAAAGGCTGACGAGTGCCGTATTGTGGTGGAAGAATGGCGCCGGCAACGATCCCAGCCGGAGCGCCATTGTGATTAGCGTTTCCGCATATCAACTGTTTCATGACCAAAAGATCAACTCTTTAGTGCTCTCGCGTACAATATCTGCAATAATGCGTCTTTCTCTTGAGAGGACGCAAATCTCGGGAACAGCACTTGGTCTCGGCGGGGGGAAAGAACTGCGGAGAACTGTCACACGGCATTTTGTGGGCTGTCTAAATTGGAAAAGCATGAAGAGATCTAAAGATATTTCCGCCGTTGAAATTGGAGGAGAGCGCATCAACCCCTTCAGTGTAACAGAGACCCAGGGAACGGACACCGCAGATGAAGAACTGGTTTCCAAGGCTCAGGCTGGGGACAAGGAGGCTCTGGAAAAGTTAGTCCGACGACACCAGGCTTGGGTTTTTAATATCGCCATCCGTATGGTTTGGAGCCGTGAAATAGCTGAGGACGCGACCCAGGAAATTCTTATCAAGGTCGTAACCAAGCTGAGCACCTTTCGCGGCCACAGCCGATTCCGGACATGGCTCTATCGGATCGCAGTCAATCACCTGCTCAATGTGCGCAAGTCTGAATTCGAGATGAGTGGCATCACTTTTGCAGACATGGGTCGTGCCCTGGATGAAACCCCAGATTTCGATCTGCCCGATCCGAAGAGCGTTCCGGTCGAATTGCCGTTGCTGGTCGAAGAAGCTCGCATTGGATGCATGACCGGAATGCTGATATGCCTTGACCGCCGGCAGCGTCTCGCCTTCATCCTTGGCGAATACTTCGGTGTTACGAGCGAAGTTGGAGGCGAGGTGATGGAGATATCGCCGGAGAACTTTCGGCAACTCCTCTCGCGCGCCCGACGCGATCTCTATCAATTTATGAATGAGAAATGCGGTTTGGTTAATACGGCCAACCCGTGTCGATGCGCCAAGAAGACGCGCAGTTTCATGCAAGCCGGGTACGTCGACCCGAACCGGATGGAATTTACGAGGAGCAGACTCGCCAGCGTGAGTGACGTCGCGCCGCACCGGTTGAACGAACTCGAAACGCTCGAGCGCAAACACGCTGAGCTATTCCGTGACCACGGGTTTTTGGCATCTCCCGATCTGGCGACCAGGCTCCGTGAACTGATCGACCAATCTCCATTTGACGGTGAAATTAATTCGGTTTGTTAACATCGGCCGGGAGGACTGTCACAAAGCTTGCCGGTGACTGTCTCAATTAGTAATCCCTCCCGTTGGCCAGACGATGCACTAGCTTAGCTAGCTAAGCTAGGTGGCCACCAAGAGGTGCCAAAATGCAAGAGGAGAACAAATGAACGGTCGAAAAGCTTTGTGGAAATTAATCATTGCCTCGAGTTTGGTCGGTCTCGCCTTGGGTTTTCTACTAATTGGCATCCTAATATTATCTAAGGCAGGCAGTGAGGGTGCACCGATCGTCTCGGGAGCCCTCGGCGTTTTGTTAGGTGCGACATTTTTTACGGCCGCATTTTCCTATTGGAAGCATGAAACGCTTGGATCGTGAGAACGTTCTGGAAAACTCGTGTTTCAATACGAACGGTTTTGGACCGGGCACTATCAAAGATCGAGAACGAGGGCAACGACGATTTTCATAAAGCTGAGTCGACGACCTTTTCCTTCGCCCAACGGTTTGCCAGCATGCCATTCGTGAAAAGCTGGAACGGATGGTAAAACATGATCGGAAGCAGAATCAGGCTCAGATCGGTTCGCGTGCCGAAGATGAGGATCGCGAGCGGCACGCCCATGGCGAGAGTTTTCTTAACAGAGCAGAAGTAGCAGGCAATGGTGTCTGCGCGATTCAGGCGCGCCAGGTGAGTGGCGAAATAGATCAGCAGGGAAACGATTCCAAAGAGTGCGGCCACGCCAAGGAGAATCTGAAAGGTCAGAAGAACTCCGTACTCGTGCCAGATCCGTTCTTTGACGGAATCGCAGAAGGCGCTATAGACAAAGAACAGGATGACACCGTTACTGATTCTGTTCACCCATTTCTTGTTGGCATCCACCCAGTGACGAACAAAGGGGCGAAGTCCGACTCCAGCCGCGAAGGGCAAAAGGGTCAGCATTGTGATATCCAGCAAAAGCGGGCCCAGCGAGCCGGACCCGGTCTTACCGGTGGCATGAATCAGCAGGCCAACCAGCAGGGGAGTTAAGATGACCCCAACAATATTGGAGAATGCCGCGCTCAATATAGCTGCAGCGGTGTTCCCTCCAGCGACTGAGGTCAGCACTACCGACGTGGAGACTGTTGAAGGTAAGACGCACAAATAGAGAAAACCGTCTCGGATCGCCGCCGGTTCGCCTGGCCAGATATTCTGGAGGAGAAAGCCAAAGACAAGGCCGACGAGGGGAAAAATCACAAAAGTAAAGCTTTGGATGATGGCGTGGAGTTTCCAATTTCCCGCCCCTTTTCTCACCTTTTCTAAAGGCATCGAGATGCCCTGGAGGAATAGAATTAAAGCAATGCCGGTATTCTGCACCAGAGCTGGATGCAGCCATCCATCGCGCGCCGCAGGTTCCGGGAAAATAAACGCCAGCAGAACGACACCGAACAATCCGAGAATGAAACCGTTGGTTTTCAGCCACTTCGCCAAGGGGGATCCGGCTGCTCTCCCTGGTCCTGATGCTCGAGACAGCGGCGGTCCTGCGAGTTGCTCGTTTTCCGATGCTTTCATTGGCCGGGAAACTCGAGCTTAAAGCCGGGACCCTAGGTTTCAAGGACGAGTCTCATCAATCTCAGCGGGGGGTCAGCGGCATGCACTGATTCGGGCCCACTCGTTTCACGTTCTTTTCG
>JAFAKL010000101.1 GCA_019235445.1 Verrucomicrobiota bacterium
ATGCTCCTTTCCTCGATCTGGGTCGCATCGCCAAGCAAACGGCATTCATCCTAGTCCTAGTGAGCAGATCAACCTCCATCCGGGACGGGTCCACTTTTCTCTTGTTTCCAGACACTTGGTGCCAGGCTACTTTCGGTTTGGTCCCTCCGGGACAGGCTGCGCTCTTTCGTTGTAGGATTTTCCTTAAGTTAACTCAGCGCTCAGGGAGACCAAATCTACCACACCCAGGATCGGCTGACGTAGTCGCTGAGGACCAGGAGCAGAAGAATGGCCAGCCAGAGAAATCCACCGGCTGACAGTAGCCAGATCAGTGGCGTGCTTGAACGAACCTGCATGAAATAGAGCACGATTAGACTCGCCTGCACCGCGGCTATTACCAAGAGAATAACCGGTTGCCAAGGCCCAAGGTGGAGGAACAGGGAACCGACTGACGCGGCGAGCAATGCAATCAACAGTACATAAACCATCCCGGCCTGGGTGCCTTCTTGTCTCGCATTCATATTTTTGCCCCAAGCAAGTAAAGCAGCGGGAAAAGAAATATCCAGACGAGGTCGACGAAATGCCAGTAAATACTGGTAACATCCAGCGGCATGAAATGCCGGCTGTTGATCCATCCTTTCCATGTTAACAGCAGCATGACCAGAATCAGCCCCATCCCGATCATCAGATGCAGCGCATGAAAACCGGTCATGAGAAAGTAAAGGACGAAAAAGAGCTGAACATGACCCGGATCCGAGCCAGTCCAGGCGAAGGCTGAGCCGGGAAAGAGCCCCTTGTGCCAGTCCTCGATGTATTCAATCCCTTTTATCGCCAGGAACAGCGCACCCAGCAGGGTGGTTACCATAAGGAGAAGCAACGTTGAATATTTCCATCCCATTTTGTTACTTGCCGCAGCGAGCGCCATGGTAAGAGCACTGGTCAATAGCACTGCCGTATTGAGCGTAGCGAGAACCAGATTCAGATGCTGACTCGCCTCGTTAAATGCCTGGGTATAGTTTAGCCGATAGACTGTGAAAGCCAGAAAGAGGCCCCCGAAAAACATTATTTCCGACGCAATGAACGCCCAAATGCCGGCTAAGGAGCTCTCCCGCTGTTGCTCAAGATCGGAGAACTGCTCGTAAAGGATTGCTCGGGCGTTCATAGCTATTCAGTGATTGGCTCCGAACTCGGTACGGGGTAGGCATAAGCCTCCTCGGTTTGCACCGGTGGCTTTTCGAAGTTTTCGCTAGGAGGAGGGGAGGTAGTCTCCCATTCAAATCCCTTGGCACCCCAAGGGTTATTACCCGCCGGTTTTCCGTAGCAGCAGGACCAGATTAAATAGCAGAGAGGCAGAACATAACCGAGACCCAGAATGGAAGCGCCTGCAGTTGAGAGAACGTTATACACTTGAAACTGTTCCGGGTAGGCGTGATAGCGGCGCGGCATACCGAGATAGCCCAGAATGAATTGCGGAAAGAATGTCAGATTAAACCCGAGGAAAGTAACGATCGCCGTCATTTTCCCCAGCAACTCCGGGTACATTCGCCCGCTAATCTTCGGCCACCAGAAGTGAAGGCCGCCCATGAACGCCATGACCATTCCGCCAACCATAATGTAATGAAAATGCGCGATGACAAAATAAGTGTCATGTACATGGACATCAACGGCCAGCGTTGCTAAAAAAAGCCCGGTCATACCGCCAATAGTAAAAAGGCCAATGAAACCGATGGCGTACAGCATGGGTGTATCCAGTGAGATCGAGCCTCGATAAAGGGTAGCTGTCCAGTTGAACACTTTTATCGCTGAGGGGATTGCGACCAGAAAACTCAAGAAAGAGAAGATTACGCCGGCGAAGACCGACTGGCTGCTGACAAACATGTGGTGGCCCCAAACCAAAAAACCCAGTAGTGCAATCGCTAAGCTGGAGAACGCCACAAATGTGTAGCCGAACACTCGCTTCCGCGAAAACGCCGCGATCAACTCACTTACTACACCCATACCGGGTAGAATCATGATATAGACCGCGGGATGCGAGTAGAACCAGAACAAATGTTGAAATAGCAGCGGATCGCCGCCGAGAGCCGGGTCAAAAACGCCTACTTTCCAGATCCGTTCGAGCGCCATCAAGGTCAGGGTCATCGCCAGGACCGGTGTTGCCAGGACGAGAATCACACTGGTGGCATACAATGACCACACAAACAACCGGAGCCGGAACCAGGTCAAACCGGGCGCCCGCAGCTTGTGCGTGGTTACGATAAAATTGAGGCCGGTCAGAATGGACGAAAATCCTGCCACGAAGACGCCGGCGGCCATCAATGCAACATGAGAGTTGGAATAGGTGCTGCTATACGGAGTGTAGAAAGTCCATCCGGTATCAACTCCACCAATCAGTAGCGCATACAGCGCGATGCCGCCGCCGAACACAAAGATATACCAGCTCAACAGATTCAGCTTGGGAAACGCAAGATCCCGGGCTCCAAGCATTAAAGGGAGCAGAAAATTGCCCAGCACGCTGGGGATCGACGGAATCAAAAAAAACCAGACCATCAGCACACCGTGCATGGTAAATAGTTTGTTGTAAGTCTCGGCTTGGACAAGATCGCCACGCGGAGTCAGCAGGTTCAGGCGCATTACGGCAGCCGCTGATGCTGCCACTGCGAAAAACACAATAATAGTATATAAATAAAGGAGACCTACCCTTTTATGGTCGGTGGTGAGCAGCCAGGAACGCAACGTCTGCTTCGTCAAATAGGATCGAGTGGCCTGGCTGTCCTTTAGATCAATGATTTGGAGAACGGGCGGCATAGTGGCTAGCGGTCGGGTACGGTCACCTCTGGTTGTGGCGAGCCGATGCTTTTGATGTAAGTAATGAGCGCGAACAGCTCATCTTCTGAAACTCGATCCTGAAAACTAGGCATGACCGGATCGAAGCCGGAAACAATCTCGGTTTTCGGCAGGAGAATGCAATCACGAATATACCGCATATCCGCATTCACGATTCGACCGTCTGTCAGTGGCACTCGGGAGCCATAGAGCCCCTCTAACAGAGGCGCACGGACGGCTGCTTGAGGGGAATGGCAGCCGCTGCAGCCCAGAGAATGAAACAGTTGTTCTCCCCTTTGAGCTACCGAGGCAGTCTCCCGGCCGGTCCTCAGCCAGGCGGCAAAATCTGCAGCATCGAGCACCACCACCTGGCCAATCATCAAGGCATGGTTGGTGCCGCAATACTGGGCGCAGAAAATGGGAAAGGTTCCGACCTTTTGGGGTGTAAACCACTGAGTTGTATAGCGCCCCGGCAAAACATCTTCTTTGATTCTGAAACTCGGCAGAAAGAAACTGTGAATCACGTCTTGAGATGTCATCACCAGTTTTACGGTCTGATCCAGAGGGACGTGCAGCTCGTTGATCTCTCGCTTACCTTGAAGATGCTCCAGCTTCCACATCCACTGTTTACCAATGACGTGAACTTCCAGTGCATCTCGTGGATCCACCGATTCGCGAAAGTAAATCTTCGCTCCAAAACCAAAGAGCGCGATAAAAATAACCAGCGGAATTACACTCCAGGTTATTTCGACTGGCAAACTGGAGCTCGCCGGCGGCGATCGGTCAGCTGCCGCGTTCCGCCGGTACTTGGCGAGGAAAAAAAGGGTAACCCCGGCAACAGCCAGTGTGACTGTTCCGGTAATCGCGATCAGATAAATGAAAAGCAGGTCAACTCGACCTGCCATCTTCGAGGCCTGGTCGGGCAAGAATTGAATCTGGGCAATGAGCAGAGCCCAACTCATGTTGTTACATCCTTCTTATCTCGGCGGGTAGTGTAGCGAATCAGCAAGACCAATCCTATCAAAGTCAGCAATGCGACGGCGCGGAGAACAACCAACACCACAAATGCGATAGTTCCGGGAGCGGCATTCTGAGAGAAGCAAAGCAACGCAAACGATTGAGCAGGCGGACCGACATGCTCTCTACTCGCGGCGGCAATTGCCTTCTCAATGTCTTTCGCCGG
>JAFAKL010000246.1 GCA_019235445.1 Verrucomicrobiota bacterium
GACCCCGCCAATCTTTATTGGATGACAGTCCAAGTTCTTTAAGGTGCCGGCCATGTAGGCACAGATCTCGTTCAACCCACTTCGCAGCCATGGTGGTGTACCGCTCTCCTACCGCAAACCTACCTGAATATCGGACGCCCTTTCAGGGCGCATCGTCTTTTGACGTCTACCCAGGGCTAAAGCCACTGGGCTATTCTGTTAGACCGCCCCGCGATCAACGCCTTCAGGCAGCCTTCAGGCCCGGGATCCCCCAACTCTGCTGCCGCTTCAGGGCGCTCTCCCCGGGGGTGGGCTTCCCCCAGGCCTGAAGGCCTGGACTATATGTTCTTTGATCGCTTCGCAGCATAGAGCCGGGCGAAGCCAGGCCGAGTCCCAGGAGAGGTGCGCTTTGGAGGGAGAATGACACATTTGGAGCAAACCTTGATCAACCGTCCCTACGGGACTAGACGCGTCTTTTTCTTTTTTCCAGGCACTTGGTGCCAGGCCGCCTTCGCAGACTACGGCGCGCCTCGACAGCCATAGTAAGAACTGCCTGACGTGCGGTCGCGACGTAGGCCTTGCGGAGTCGGGCTACCCTCGTTATAAATCCCTCCGGGATAAATGCGTAACGGCGCCTCCCTGCCGCTGCGATAAGTTAACGCTAATGGGGTGCAGCCCTACGAAAGGATTGGTTGGCGCCTCGGCGCCGATATAAAGAACGATTGCACAGGCGCCGTCCTACTCCTTCCTCTTAGTGTCGATGCAGATGGTTACCGGACCGTCATTGACGAGTTCGATCTGCATGCTCGCGCCAAAGACCCCGTGCTGAACCGGTTTGCCAATCTCTGTTTCCAGTTGTTTGCAGAATTCTTGATAGAGTTGGTTGGCCTGCTCTGGAGGGGCTGCACCCTGGAAGGAAGGCCGGTTACCTTTTCGCGTGCCGGCGAACAATGTAAACTGGCTGACAACGAGAAGATCACCTCGGACATCCTGGACCGAAAGGTTCATTGCCCCGTCTTCATCCGAGAAGATGCGAAGCCGAGCGAGTTTGGCGGCCAACCACAGGATATCATCCCGGGAATCGGAGGGCTCAACACCAAGGAGCACAAGTAGACCGCGGCCGATCTGAGCGATCGTCTCCTGTCTAACCGCCACGGAACCGTGTGTGACGCGTTGGATAACAACTCGCATCGGCAATAGTAAGGACGATCAAGAGGGCAACTGACAACTGCTTCGTTCGCGTGTAGGCTACTTTCCACTGACTCATGGATTTTCTTATCGTTTTGCTTCTTGCTTTACTGGTTGGGGTCAGTGGCGCGATCTATTTCCGGATTTTCAGGCTGATCTATGTGCAGAATGGCGGGAAGGTCGCGGCAAACCAGTTCACCTCCTCCGATGGTTACCTGGCGATTGGCTGCCTGGCAATCTTTGTCCTTCAACTCTTTCAAAACATGGAGCCAAAGGGGAGCGCCGTACTCCCGGCAGCCATCGATACAAATTTACTGGTTATTTTGCAGCTAGGTTTCTGGTTTGTCGTGATCGGAACGATCCTGTTCTCTTTCGCGGTCCGCAGAATGCATCCGGTCGATCTCTTCGGGTTGGACCGCCTCGGTTTGATAAAGGTTTTTTTCTGTGGGGTAGGGCTATTGATTACGGCGCTCCCGCTGATCTTTGCGAGCAGCGCGGTGTTTTCGAGCTTGATGCACGTCGATCCGCAAAAAGATTCGCAACCGATTATGCAGTTATTTGAGCGGGTCTCCGAACCGACCAGGAAGATTCCGATCATCCTCTTGGCAATCGTCATCGCGCCGCTTGCCGAGGAATTCTTTTTTCGCGGTTTCCTCTATGGAGTTCTCAAGCGGTATGCGGGAGGGTTACCTGCTCTGGCGTTTACCTCAGTCGCGTTTGCGCTGATTCACCTTCACGTCCCGTCCTTGTTACCCCTGTTTGTCCTGGCTTGCGTGCTCACCCTCGCGTACGAATTGTCCGGCTCCCTGCTCGTTCCGATGGCCATGCACTCGCTGTTCAATGCGATTACTCTGGTCGGCGTCTTTTTTGCCAGTAAATGAAGCTAAGCGAACTGGGAGAAGACGCTGTTGTCACACGATTGACTCGGTCGCTCCGCTTGGACAATCGAGTGAAACTTGGCGCCGGGGATGATTGCGCAGTGGTCGAGACGGCTGGACGGCTGCTGCTGTTGAAATCGGATTGCGTGATCGAAGGGATTCATTTTTTGCCTGAGAGCAACCCGAAATGGATCGGCTGGAAAGCGATGTGCCGATCGATCAGCGACATTGCGGCGATGGGAGGAACGCCCTTGGACGCGCTCGTCACCATGGCTGTTCGCTCTGACACCGAGTTCACCTGGCTGAGACGGGTTTACGCCGGTTTGAAGTTGGCCGCGCGGACGTATGAGGTTAATCTGGTCGGTGGGGAGACCGCCCGATCGCCCGGGCCTTTTTTCCTCTCGGTCGCACTGACTGGATCGGTCGAAGATGGCAAGTATATTGCCCGCTCGGGGGGGCGACCTGGCGATCAGCTCTACGTCACGGGCAAATTGGGAGGATCGCTGGAGGGTAGACACATGCGATTTCGGCCGCGGGTTGCGGAAGCACACTGGCTGGTCAGTCGGTTTCCAGTCCATGCAATGATGGACCTGAGCGACGGACTGGCAAGTGACCTTCCTCGTCTGGCGCTGGCGAGCCGCCTCGGATTCGAGGTGGACACGGGATCTCTGCCGCTTCATCGAGGCTGCAGGGCTGAAAATGGGTTGAGCGATGGCGAGGATTATGAGCTGCTCTTTGCTGTGCCGGTGCCCGTGAAAAAACAATTGGAAGCGGAATGGCAAGGCAAGTTCCCCAAATTGCGGTTAACGGCTATCGGCAAGCTGGTCGAAAAGGGTGCGACCCATTTCTTCGGAAAGGGATACGACCATTTCGCGCGATGATCGGGCATCCAGAATGCGGCGAGTTTCGAGCAACCTTGAGGAGACCCGATCGATCGGGGCAGAACTCGTCGGGAATGCAGCGGCTGGGACGGTCCTGAGCTTGATCGGCGATCTCGGGGCCGGGAAGACAGAATTCGTCAAAGGGCTTGCGCTCGGACTCGGGATTTCCGACCCGGTGACGAGTCCAACGTTTACAGTTCTCCATGAGTATCGAGGAGGCCGGCTCCCGCTGTTTCATTTCGACTTTTATCGTCTTCGGGTGGAAGGGGAACTGGATGAGATCGGATTTGACGAATATCTCAACGCGGGCGGTGTCTGCGCAATTGAGTGGGGCGATAAGTTTGCCAACCGCCTGCCGCCTGGTTCTATGAAAATCTTTTTTTCCATCGATTCCAGGACCCGCAGGGAGATCGCCTGGTGAAGAGCTTGCTTATCGAAAACTCAACCGCGAAAGGAACGGTGGCAGTAGCCGGCCGAGAACAGATCTTGGCGCGTCAGGAATTTTCTAACGCTGGAGAACTCGCGATCGTCATTCAGGAAATATTTCTGGAGATTGGCGCCCCGGACGAAATTGTTGTCGGAATCGGGCCTGGTTCTTATACCGGGTTGCGGGTAGCGTCGGCCACCGCCATCGGCCTTCAGCTGGCGCTAGGCTGTCCTGCGTTCGGGTGCCCGTCCGTTTTCGGCTATCGAGACTTCTCTTATCATGTCGTGGGGGATGCGCGGCTTGGTGCGGTCTTTCTGGCCAGCATTGAGAACAAACGATTCGTCCGCGGTCCGGAATTACTCCCAATAGAAGAATTTCGGTCGCTGAGAACCACCTTAAGAGGGGGAAAAATTTTCGCGATCGGGCCGATCCCGGGCTGTACCGACCTGCCGGTTGTTCGTCCTGAAGCGGAATACCTTGCCGGATGCCGGGAAAATTACGTTCCCTCCCTGGAGCCACTTTACTTAAAGGAGCCACACATCACGAATCCAGGAGTCAGAATTCAGAAGGCAGGAATCAGGAGATTAGCTCGTCCTTCTGACTCCTGACCCCTGACCCCTGTCTCCTGCTTTGATTTTTTGGGGCGGCCGTGTATTGGTGCAGGCGCCATGAGAATCGTTGTCGCCTATTCCGGCGGACTGGATACGTCCGTAATCCTGAAGTGGATTAAGGATACGTACGCTGCCGAAGTCATCGCCTTCTGTGCCGACATAGGTCAGGAAGAGGAACTGGAAGGACTTGAAGCGAAGGCCCTGCGGACCGGAGCGTCCAAATGTTACGTGGATGATTTGCGAGAGGAGTTTGCTCGCGACTTCATTTTCCCAATGTTTCAAGCGTCGGCGCTCTATGAAAATCAGTATTTTCTCGGAACCAGTATTGCCCGGCCGCTGATCGCGAAAAGGATGGTGGAAATTGCACGGGCCGAAAACGCCGCAGCAGTGGCACACGGTGCGACGGGCAAAGGGAATGATCAGGTTCGGTTCGAGTTGACGGTTGCATCCTTGGCCCCGGAAATAGAGGTCCTTGCTCCCTGGCGGCTCGAGAGGTTCCGGGAACAATTTCCCGGTCGCGCCGAGATGATCCGGTACGCACAAGAACGTGATATTCCGGTCGCGGCGAGCGCCAAGAAACCGTATTCCATGGATCGCAACCTTCTTCATATCAGTTTTGAAAGCGGGATATTGGAAGACCCTTGGGTGGACGCCACCGGCCCCGAGCTGCGCGACATGTACAAGTTGAGCGTTGCTCCGGAGGACGCTCCGGACGTGCCCGAGTATTTGGAGCTGGAATTTGATCGAGGGCTATGTGTCGCTTTGGGTCACCACGATCTGCCGGGATTGCTGGATCAGCTCGGATTCCAGGGTGATCGGCTGAAAACTGAGGAAGACCGCATTCATCTCTCTCCCCTGTGGATCATGAAGGTATTGAATATCCTCGGAGGCCGGAATGGCGTCGGACGGGTAGACATGGTGGAAAACAGGTTTGTCGGTATGAAAAGCCGAGGGGTCTATGAAACTCCGGGCGGCGCGCTTTTGTTTTTTGCCCACCGACAGATCGAGTCATTGACCATGGATCGTGAAGTGATGCATCTCCGGGATGCGCTCGGTCCGAAGTACACCGAGCTGGTTTACAACGGATTCTGGTTCGCGCCTGAACGCGAAGCGCTCCAGGCGCTGGTCACAGAATCCCAGAAGCACGTTACCGGAGTCGTTCGGGTAAAAATTTACAAAGGCAACCTCGCTGTCGCCGGACGCAAGAGCCCGGTGAGCCTGTATAGCCCGGATATCGCGACCATGGAAGCTGACCCGACGAAGGCGTATAACCAGTCGGATGCGACCGGCTTCATCGCACTGAATTCCCTTCGCCTGAAGGTTGCTGCGAAGGTAAGAAAATCGTGATGGCCGGGGAAAATCCGAGCGCTCCAAAGAAACAGCTATTGTTGTGAACTGTCGCCGAAATAGCGTGCTATTTCGATCTGGAGTTTGGATATTTTGAGAGGGTCACGCTCCCGTGTGGCGCCGGCGTGGCGATACTCCAAAACCCGACTGGATCATGTCGTGAGTCGAACTTATGGAACCACGCGGCTGACTTCATCGAAAATACATATCCATAATTTGGATGGTGCGGAATACGGCTCCTTTCCACAGGAATCCGGCGCGACAAGGTGAGTGTTTTCCGCTTGCCAAAGCGAGAACGAAAACGACGACGAGGACGCGGACGAGGGGGAAGCCCTCGACTCCAAATCGTTCTCGTCCTCGTCGTCGTTTGCGATTCTTGACCGTCGTCGTATGCGATTTTGATCGGCGGTATGCAGTGCCCTGTTCCTCGGCATCAGTGGCATCGCAAAGCAAACGGAATTCATCCTCAGTGAGCAGATCAACCGATCAACCGTCCCTCCGGGACTGGTCCACCTTTCTCTTGTTTCTAGGCACTTCGTGCCAGGCTACTTTCGTTTGGTCCCTCCGGGACAGGCTACCTTCGTTTGGTCCCTCGGGGATAGGCTGCGCTCTTTGGTTGTAGGATTTCCTTAAGTTAAGTGGGCGCTTAGGGGGTTTCACTCCGGTTCAGGGCCAGTGCCCCTCCGGGGTACCTTCTCCGGAGAGGCACCTAGGCCTGAAAATCGCCTTCCAAATGTCCAAACTGCAGACACGCGCTGAAAGCGCGTGATGTCGAAATAGCATGCTATTTCGGTGGCAGTACACTAGCACTAGTTGTTGTGAACTGAGCGATGCTATCGCTTCCAACCGATTATGTGCTCCCTGCGCTACTTCGGTTCATGAGCAGATCCGAGTTAACTTGATCTTCAACCAGGCATGAGCAG
>JAFAKL010000303.1 GCA_019235445.1 Verrucomicrobiota bacterium
GGCCACCACATGTTTGTCAGCGGAATGAACATCCTGCTTTCTGCTACGTTCTCCTTTTCGACGGTGCTGATTGCCGTACCGTCGGCGATTAAAACATTCAATTGGATGGGAACCGTCTGGGGCGGTACTATTCGATACACCACCGCCATGTGTTTCGCGCTGGCCTTTGTCTCGATGTTCGTCATCGGAGGTTTAAGCGGAATCTTTATGGCTGCGACTCCGGTCGACCTTTTCATTCACCACACCTATTTCATCGTTGCGCACATTCATTATGTGCTGTTTGGCGGGAGTCTTTTCGGCGTCTTCGGCGCAATTTACTTTTGGTTTCCAAAGATGTTTGGCCGCATGATGAACGAATTCTGGGGCAAAGTTCATTTCGTCCTCGCGTTCATCTTCTTTAACTGCACCTTTTTCCCAATGCACAATCTCGGGCTGAACGGGATGATGCGCCGAATCGCGGACCCCCCTCTGTACGACCATCTTCGAAGCTCGCAACCGATCAATATTTTCATCAGCGTGAGCGCGTTTTGTCTTGGGCTTTCGACCATTCCTTTCCTGATAAATTTCTTCTACAGCATCTTCAGAGGGCCCAAGGCTCCGAAAAATCCATGGCAATCGACGACGCTGGAATGGACGGTGCCGTCTCCCCCGGGGCATGGTAATTTTGAAACGACTCCGACCGTGTATCATGGGCCCTATGAATACAGTGTACCCGGAATGGACAGAGACTACTTGCCTCAGAATGAACCTGCACCCGAGAAAGCGCGAATTGCGGTTCACTAAACTCTTTTCGGAGAAATAATGTCTCAATTCGCGCTAACGAAACAGTTCCTTCACTGGTACTCGCTTATGGTGGCTGCCGGCGTACTGTTGTTAATTTGCAGTGGCGGGCTGGTCACCAGTCACGGAGCAGGGATGGCGGTTCCCGATTGGCCCAACAGCTTCGGATACAACATGTTTCTCTTCCCGATTTCTCGCTGGGTCGGCGGCGTGTTCTTCGAACACACCCATCGGCTGATTGCCAGCGGAGTTGGCCTGCTGACCATCGCCCTCTTCATTCTGACGCTAATTGTCGAAAACCGGGTGTGGGTAAAATGGCTCGCCGGCATTGCCGTGTTGGCGGTGATTTTCCAAGGAGTTCTTGGCGGCTTACGTGTTACTGAACACAATGCGGTTCTGGGGCTTTTTCACGGCTGTTTGGCACAAGGATTTTTTTGCCTGGTCTCGACCATCGCCCTGGTTACTTCCCGATTCTGGCGCCAGATCCAACCAGCTGCAAACAGAGGCGAGATTTACACCCTGCGATTCTGGACGTTCGTGGTAACCGCGATGTTGTTTGTTCAGTTAGTATCAGGCGCCTCCATGCGGCATTCCCATACAGGACTGGCGATTCCCGATTTCCCGACTGTCTACGGTGGGTTCTTTCCTCCTCTTGATCCGGCGTCGATCGCCAAAATCAACGCGGCGCGAGCAGTTACTCAGGCCGGGCCGCCGATCACTCCGGGCCTTATTATGTTACAATACGCCCATCGCGGGTGGGCCGTCTTAATCGTTGTCGGCTTGGTCTCCGTCGCGACAGCTATTCTCCGAAATCGACAGATTTCTGGTCCGGCACGATCGGCCGCAGGGGCGTGGCTGGCGCTCGTCTTTGGGCAGTTCATCCTCGGAGCTTGGACGATTTGGAGCAACAAAGCTGCTGATATCGCCACTGCTCATGTCTTTGTGGGCGCACTGATTTTCATGACTGGAGTTCTTCTCAGCGTTGTGCTCTCCGCCATGATCTCTCCGGCGCGGCAAGAAGAGGTCCTGTCGACCTTGCCGAAGGAGGCCGCCAAGGCATGAGCGCATTCGTGGAAAAACCTGGAATTACCCCATTACCAGGTGGCCCCGTCTCGTCTACTCGGCGGTGGGTCGCGGACGTATCCGAATTGTGCAAGGCGAGGATTACTGTGATGGTCCTGGTTACCACGCTCGTCGGTTTCCTCTTCGGGTGGCACGGGCCGGTGGATCTGCTCTATCTTTTCCACACGTTGGGAGGCACGGCTCTTGCCGCTTCGGGCGCGGCTGCGCTCAATCAGGTTTTTGAAGTTGAACTCGACGCGCGGATGCGCAGGACACGGAATCGACCGCTGCCGGGCCGCCGCATGACGTTGGACGAAGGTTTGATCATTGGAATACTCTGTGCCGCCGGCGGGATTCTCTGGCTGAGTATAGCCACCAATATTTACGCGGGCCTGCTCAGCGCGGTGACCATCGCTGTTTATGTGTTCGTCTATACGCCGTTGAAACGGGTCACTACCTTGAACACGCTCGTAGGAGCGATCCCGGGCGCTCTCCCGCCCGTTATCGGCTGGACAGCTGCGCGCGGTGAGCCCAGTTTCGAGAGTTGGATACTTTTTGCGATCCTTTTCTTGTGGCAAATGCCACATTTCCTTTCCATCTCGTGGCTGTACCGTGCGGATTATAAGCAGGCAGGTTTCGTGATGCTGGCCAGTTTCGACCCGGAATGTCGAATCACCGGGCGCCAGAGCGTCCTCTATACCATGGCGTTGCTTTCGGTGAGTTTCCTCCCGGCCATGCTGAATCTGACAGCGTTCTGGTACCTCCCCGTCGCTGCGGTCCTGGGTTGCTATTTCCTCTGGATGGCATTTCGGTTTGCCATGACGGGAACTGATGAAGCCGCGAAGCGTCTGTTTGTTGCCTCTATCATCTATTTACCGATTACCCTTGGCGCGCTCGCGTTCGCCCGATTGTAATGGAGGAGGACTTTAGAAAGAAGAACCGTCGGCTGCTGATTGCCCTGATCGTTTTCGCCGTCGGATTCACGATTCTGATCATTCTGTGGAAACTATCCATTTATCAAAAGGCTTAACCATGCAAGCTCCAGCCGCCACTGTCGATGAGGTACATGCACATCCGGTGGGACCGAACATCGTCCGGTTCGGGATGTTCACTTTTCTGGCGTCGGAAGCGATGCTGTTTGCGGGGCTAATCTGCGGTTACATGGTGCTTCGAGGGGGTGCTGGTGGCGGTTGGCAGATGCCTGAATCGTTGAAAAACGCGGAGACGATGATAAA
>JAFAKL010000082.1 GCA_019235445.1 Verrucomicrobiota bacterium
AAGTGGTCGCAGCCAACCTGAGCAATCTCAGTCGCTTAATCGGACGCTGAGTCGGCTCCCTTTGAAGCGATCTTGATTGAGTGTTGGATCTGAGCCATCGAAGTCTCTCGATATATTGAACAAAATATAGACAAAGCTATCGATTGGTTTGCCTACTGCTCCTCTTTTCTCTTTCAATACAACACGTGCAAAGTGGAGCCGCGCTTTATGAATTTAGACAATATCTTGACAAAACATTCAACACATCGACAATAGGAGATGGACTTCCGTCTCTCATGAATGATCTCTTTCTGCTTTTCTCATTCCTGAATAAGGCGCTCCGCGGGTTCCGAACCTGCCGACGCGGTAGGTTTTTTCAGCGAATCCGCCCCCTCTCGCGCCTGGCATGCGAATTATTTTGAAGCCAACGGTCTGCCTCCCACTTATGCGACGATGCACTCGTTCGATAAAGCGCTCAACCGAACTCGCCGGCAGGACTCCTCCTAGAGTCTGGCGTCCGCTCGCTCGCTGGTTCACTTCCTATTCCCGTGCCTACCTCAGGAAGCGCTTTAATTCGCTCCGGATTTCGCGTGCGTCCCGCCTCCCCAGACCGGCCGGGGTACCGGTCGTGTTGTACGCCAACCACGCTGCCTGGTGGGATCCTCTGGTCGGTATCGTTCTGAAGGCGGAATACTTTCCTGACTACACCTTGTTCGCTCCCGTCGAAGCCGCTGCCCTTCGCCACTACAAAATTCTGAGCAAAATTGGGTTCTTTGCAGTAGAAAGGGAAAGCCAGCGCGGGGTCTTAAAATACATCAAAACCTCGGAAGCGATTCTTCAGCATTCGGAACATCTCCTGGCGGTCACTCCGCAAGGCCGCTTCGCCGACCCCCGCGAACGCCCGGTTCAATTCCAAAGAGGTCTGGGACTTCTTGCCACGCGTGTCCAGCGCGCTCTGTTTATACCTGTCGCGATTGAATACGCGTTCTGGGAACAACGGCGACCAGAAATTCTTTGTCGCTTTGGGGAACCTATGGAGGTTCGCGCAGAGGATTCGCTCGGATTGACTGCCTGGCATTGGACCGCGGTGCTCGAGCGCCGTCTCGAGATCACGCAGGACGCACTTGGTCAAGAGGTTTGCCGGCGTCAACCGGACGATTTTGCGAACCTGTTCACACACCCTGGAAGATGAGAAGAGTCATTCACTGGTTTCGTCGCGATCTGCGGATAACCGACAATACCGCGCTTTGGCATGCCTCCACCGACGCAGAGGAAGTCATTCCCGCCTACATTCTCTCCACCTGGAAAAAAGGGCACCGTTGGACCGGTCCCAACCGGCAGGAGTTCCTGTGCGGGTGTCTGGAATCGCTCTCCAGGAACCTGAAGGCCGCTGGTGGCCGTCTCATTCTGCGCACAGGCGATCCGGTTCAGGAATTGGAACAATTAATTCACGAAACAAACGCCCAGGCGGTCTATTTCAACCGAGGGACGGATCCGTACAGCATCCAGGTCCAGCAGCAGCTCCAAAAGACCTCCGAAAAACACCATTTTCAGATCTTCGGCTATAAAGATACTACAATTCTGGACCCGGACGAGGTCCTGAACCAGGAAGGTCGTCCGTTCCGCGTTTTTACTCCGTATGCGAGAACATGGCATCAAAAGGAGAAGCCTTCGGTTTTGCCGATTGTTCGCGCCCTGCAGACGCCCGCGGCACTCTACAGTCTTCCTTTGCCCACGTTGGAACATTGGGGATTGATTTCCAAAACAAGAATCATCGAGCCTGGCGAAGAGGCGGCTCGGAAGCGGCTGACAGATTTTCTCAACGAGGCAATCCGCGCTTACCGAGAGAAGCGGAACTTCCCGGGAGAGCGGGTCACCTCACGGCTCTCACAGGATCTGCGCTTCGGTACACTTTCGCCGCGTCAGGTCTATTTCGGCTGCCTGGCGGCGAGCAAGGAGGCGTCCGTAACCGTTTGCCAGAGCATCAATTCTTACGTGAACGAACTGGTTTGGCGCGAATTTTATATGCAAATCCTTGCCCATTTTCCTGCTGTTCTGGAGAACGATTTCAGCGACGAGTTTTCCGCCCTGCGATGGGACGAGAATGACTCGTATTTTGAATCCTGGTGCCATGGTCTGACCGGCTATCCGATTGTTGATGCCGGTATGCGGGAACTGAATGCCACTGGTTTCATGCACAATCGAGTCAGGATGATCGTGGCTATGTTCCTGACCAAAGATCTCCACCTGCACTGGAGGAAAGGAGAACAATATTTTATGCAGAAATTGGTCGATGGCGAGATTGCTTCGAACAATGGCGGGTGGCAATGGAGTGCGGGAACCGGGGCCGATGCGGCCCCTTATTTTCGCATTCAAAATCCGTGGACCCAAACCAAAAGATACGATCCGGCCGGCACCTATATCAAAACGTGGGTACCAGAACTGAGGGGAGTGGAGCCGATAAAATTCACGCAACCACCAACGGAACGTCTGGCCAGAGATTATCCGATGCCAATCGTCGATCACGCCACAGAGCGGCTGGAAGCGCTGAATCGCTTTAACCGCGCCAGGCGGTGAGCGCCGAAGACTCACCCTTCAGCGTTCGGCGCCAGACGTCCAAGGTTCACTGCGTGTCGGCGTTCTCCGGTTTCTTAACCAAAGCGTCTTCCCCTCGCTTCCTGGGGCCGGCAAACCGAGACGGTTTGTACGTGTACAGCGCCGCTTAAGAGCCGCTTAAGACAAGACGTGCAGCGCTATGGTAAGTAAGGCGTCTCGCCTTACTTCCGAAAACGCGCAAAGCGGGGACGCTTTGCCTACAGGAAGTGGCAGCGTACGGATAAGTGAGGCCGACAATCGTGGGGCTAAACACCCACGACGGGTTGCACCCACGCGCCGAACGCCACCGAACGTTGAACGTGGAACGTTCAGCGTCGAAACGGCACAACGTAGGGACCCTCGGGGACGACGGCCACCGAGAGATCGCCGCTGGCGGCAACGCTTTCGAGCACCGCAGAGCGGACCGACTCGATGGACTCAATGCCGGTCAGGGCACGCTGCGCCGGGCTCAGACCGGTGCTGTAGAGTTGGATCTTACCGACCGCCATCGGCTTCAGTTGCATCTGGGTTTGCCATTCATCGATAGCTGCGTGCGATTTGAGCAGAACCCGGCGCAAAAATTCGTCGGACCCGAGCTGAATCAGGCGACGCTGGGCTTCCACGAATTCCGCGGACCCAAGACCCTCCGAACACTCAGAGGCCACGATAAGTCGGCCGCCGGGCTCCAGAATGTCGATGGGACCTACCATGCTTTTCACGGTTTGATAGTATGTGCGGTCCAATGGGTACCCTGCCGCACTCGTGACCACGGTCTTAAATCGATCACTCACGGGAACTTCGGCATACTTGCGGACGAAAGCGACTGCTTCCGCGTGGCTGGCAACGATTTCGCCGAAGTTAACAAAGGACAGTTGGCGATCCTCATCAACGACCGTGTTAAGTGCCAGCGCGCCTCCCAGCATGCGTACAATTTCCAGTTGCTCCTCGTGGAGCGGGTTGCCTTTAAAATTGCAATTGACCGAGTTGGGATCCGCCATGAATCGCGCGCTATGAAAGGTGGTGATCGTTTCGGCGTGGGCCAGTCCTGGGGCGATCACTTTGCGTCCCCCGGAGTAGCCCGCCATGAAGTGGGGTTCCACCAGACCCGTAGCGATCTTTAGATCAGCCTCCACGAAACGTTTGTCGAGCCGGACCACTGTGCCGCGGGTCGCGGTTGTCCCAAGCAGCGCGTGGTCCTCATCCCTGGTTGCGTAGTGGCTCTCGACTCGCACGGTCCGCAGGACCCAGGGGTCTCCGATCAGTTCATCCAGTTCGAGGCCAAGGTTGGGCCGGTGCAAGCCGGTTGCCACCAGCACTCGAATGGCCCCGGCCGGAATCCCGGCGTGAAGCAAAATCTCAATCAGCGGTCGCAGGAACAAATGGTTTGGCACAGGACGCGTGATGTCGCACACCGCGATCGCCGCACTCCGGGCCTCGCTGGCCAGATGGGCGAGCGATCCTGTGCCCACCGGTTCCTGAAGCGCTCTTCGAACGGCCCCCAACGGGTCGGGCAGTACCGGCATCGGCGGCTTGCGTACGATCGTAATCTTCAGGCTGTCCGGCAGTTCGACGGACAACTTGCTGCGGCCGTAGTTTAGTTGCACCTGCATAAAATCACCTCTCCGTCTTTTTCATGGGAACTCAAGAAAGTAGCCCGGAAACAATCACTACTCAAAGCGCTGGTTAGTCAGGGCAAGACCCGGGCAAGACATTTGGCTCGCTGTTACCCAAGCCTGACGCCAGGCTCACGCCCCTTAAGGCTACGTCTATCTCGCGCCTTCGGAGCGGGAGATCTCCCGACCTGTCATAGCCTGGATCTGCATGTCAGTCACTCGTCTCGGGCGGAAATAGCTTTGGCGAACCGGCCACCATCGCCAGGAAGAAGGGACATTTCGTTCCGGCATTCGGAATTTTTGTCTAGACGTAAATGATTCCCTGACCATCATTTTGATTAAAGCGCAGTATCCGGAATCATCGCCGAAGTCCCCCCTGCATTCCATTCCCTTTGAATCTACCGCCAAGAAAGCTAATGCTGTTTACCCCCCCTCCAACGAATAATCCTATGAATCAATCCACTCTGATCAAAATCGCTGCGGTCCTGCTTCCGTTCGCTATCCTGGGAATCACCGGTCGCGGTGAGGACAAGGAAATAAAAAAAGGCCTGAAGATCGCGTTCGTTCCAAAGAACATTAATAATCCCTACAATGTGATTGAAACCGGGGGCTCCATGGCCGCCTGCAAAGAAATGGATGCCGACGGTAAAGTGGTCGGACCGTCAGATCCCTCTGCTTCTTCCCAGGTTTCCTATATCAATACCCTGATTACCCAGCGAGAAAGCGCGATCGTCCTCGCGGCGAATGATCCAAATGCCTTGATCCCCTATCTCAAACGGGCCATGGATCAGAAGATCAAGGTCGTAACCATGGACTCCGACACCGCGCCCGAGGGCCGGAGCATCTTTTGCAATCAGGCCAGCAGCGAAGGGATTGGTAAAAGTCAGGTAGAGATGTTGGCCAAAGAAATCAACAACCAGGGCGAAATTGCCATTCTCTCGGCGACACCGAACGCGACGAACCAGAATACCTGGATCAAGTTCATGCAGGAGGAGCTGCAAAAGCCCGAACATAAGGGAATGAAACTGGTCAAGATTGCTTATGGCAACGATGAAGACCAGAAATCGTTCACCGAGACCCAGGGCTTACTGCAGGCCTATCCGAACCTGAAGGGTATTATCAGTCCCACCACCGTCGGGATTGCCGCTGCGGCGCGCTATCTTTCGACCAGTCCGGATAAAGGAAAGGTCGCGCTGGTGGGCTTGGGTACACCCAATCAGATGCGCGAGTTTGTGAAGGACGGTACCGTGAAAGAATTCGCGCTTTGGAATCCTGCCGACCTTGGTTACCTGGCCGCTTACGCCGCGGCACAACTCGCGTCCGGCAATATTGAGGGTAAAGAGGGTGAAACGTTCACTGCCGGCAAGCTCGGCAGCCGTACGATCGGGAAGAACGGTGTCGTGATTCTTGGACCCCCCACCGTATTTACGGCTGAAAACATCGACCAGTTCAATTTCTAAGACGTAAGGCCGCCTCGGCTTAGCGCCGCTTATGGAACCCTCCTTGAGACCTCTCCGCGTTGGCCTGTTTGGCATCGGGCTGGATGCGTACTGGCCGCAGTTTGCCGGACTGCAGCAGCGCCTTACCCGTTATGTCGAGCGCGTAGCCGAAAAATTGCGTCGCACCAGGGTCGAAGTGATTAACCTCGGCCTCATCGACACGTCCGAAAAAGCGCAAGAGGCCGGACACCAATTTCGGCAAGCGGACGTTGATCTGATCTTCCTCCATGTTACCACTTATGCGCTTTCCTCCACGGTGTTGCCCGTGGTGCGCCGGGCGAAAGTGCCGGTGATCATTCTGAACCTTCAGCCTGACGCGGCGATCGACTACGATCGCTTCAATCGGATGAAAGATCGGACGGCTATGACGGCCGAGTGGCTGGCCTATTGTGCAGCATGCCCGGTGCCGGAGATCGCGAATGTCTTCGGTCGAACCGGCATCGCGTTTTATCAGGTGACCGGCATTCTGGAGGAGGATCCCGAATGCTGGCGTGAAGTGGATGAGTGGATCGAGGCGGCGCAGGTGGCAAGCGTGATGGAGCACAATCGACTTGGCGTGATGGGGCACTATTACGGCGGGATGCTCGACATCTACTCCGATCTGACGAAGCAGTGCGCGTGCTTCGGCGGGCATGTTGAAATTCTGGAAGTCGACCAGCTCGCCGCACTCCGGCGCAACGTCTCTCCCGCGGCGATGGCAGAGAGAGTCGAGCTGTTTCGCCAAACCTTCGATGTGCAGCCGGATTGCCCGGAGACAGAGCTTGAAACGGCGGCGCGCACATCGATTGCGCTTGACCGACTGGTAGAAAAGTATGGGCTCGGTTCGCTGGCTTACTATTACCTGGGCGCCGGTAGCGTGGAGAATGAGGAGACCATCCGTTCCATCATCCTCGGAAACTCCCTGCTCACGGCTCGCGGCGTTCCCGCGGCCGGCGAGATGGAGATTAAGAACGTTCAGGCGATGAAAATCATGGACACCTTCGGTGTGGGCGGATCTTTCACCGAGTATTACGCCATGGATTACCACCATGACGTGCTGCTGATGGGGCATGATGGCCCTGGTCATCTGGCTATCGCCGAAGGAAAAACAAAAGTTCGTCCGCTGCAGGTCTATCACGGGAAGGTCGGGCGAGGTTTATCGGTCGAGATGTCAGTGAAACACGGTCCCGTGACCTTGCTCTCCGTGGTGGAGGGCCGCGACGGTTCCTTGAAACTGCTCGCTGCGGAAGGTGAATCGGTTCCAGGGCCGATCCTTCAAATCGGCAACACCAACAGCCGTTATCGGTTTTCCCTTGGCGCGCGGCGATTTGTCAACGAGTGGAATGCACAGGGTCCGGCCCACCATTGCGCGATCGGAGTTGGGCATATCACCGGAAAATTGAATAAGCTGGCTGCATTGCTCCAGATGGAAATGACCCGGGTGTGCTGAGAACCACCTGTGGCGGTCGCCGTTCACCGTTCGCCGGTCGCCGTTCGGCGGTCACGGGGTGCACCGGCGAACCGTGAACGGTGAACGGCGAACCGTGAACGGCGACCGCCCGCCTGTTCAGTCCGGGTCGGGCGTTACTCCGCGGCGATGAGCCGTCGACAACAGAAAGACGAACGGCGAATCCTGTCGAAGCCGAATTCCTCGTTCACTGGAATCTTCTAAAAGTCTGATCACTTGCAGAGGAGACCAAAGCGTCAGAATAATGTACCACTCCCATTCGTTGTCACTGACCGTGGCGGCAGACCTTGGGCGGGCTAATTTGGATCTGAGCCGCTCGGCGAAGTCACGTTGGAGGCCAGGTTCTTTCCTGAGCACCAGCGCGACTCTTCGATGTAGATCCACGCGATCAGAATCAACAATGTCATGATTCATAAGATCTCCTTGGTTTCGACCATCAGGCGACTGCCAGATGATTAAAAGTTACAATTTCGCCATATTTTGTAAAGATCGTAACAACAATAATCAGAACAATTTGCGCTCTCCGGCGGTCGAAACAGCAATCTGAAGTGAGTTCTGGGGGAGTCATGGTCAGGAAAGTGTCTGCTGGGTATGTCAGAAACATGCGCTTCTTTGGGGCAATAGTTCTTTCGACGAACAGACGAAGGATGAGCAGACCTGGCAACTTTGCCAGCAATACATCGCGAAAAAGGTCCATGGAGTGTTCTTTGCTCCTTTGGAGCGGACTGCGGCGAGTGATCAAACCAACGAACGCGTTCTTTTTGCGTTTGAGCGAGCCGGCATCCCGGTGGTGCTGCTGGATCGATCCGCTTTGCCATACCCAAGGCGAAGCAGACACGACCTGATCGGGATTGATCACCGGCGTGCCGGCTATATGGCCACGGAACACCTTCTCACGACGCTTATTACGCCATCGCACTCCTGGCTAACGGCGACCCGGGTCCTGCTGACCCCAAGCACCTTCGCCACCCAGGGATGATATTCCGGAAAATCCTTGGCGCGGTAGCCGACCAGCTTATTCGAGGGAACTGAGGCCGGACGAATGGTTGCCAAGCCGGCAAAAGGACTGGAATGGGCGCAGATAATTCCCACTGAATAGCGACGGAGTGTCTCAAACTTGACGCCTCTCATCTCTGGGGGAGTTGGCCTGAGGGTTAGGCCTGCATGGAGCCGCTTCGCTCGTAGTCCGGAGAGGATTTCACTCAGAGAGAGGTCGTGCAGAGTGACGGAAGTCCTTGGAGCCAGCTCATGGTAGCGGCCGAGAATTCCAGCAATGATGGCTGCTGTCGGCGCAGGCGCGTATCCAATTTGCAGTTCCTCGCCGCTTTCTTCGTGTATTTTGATCGCCTGTGTCCGCAACGCTTCAGCATTGCGAATTATTTCTCGTGATCGAACTAGAAGCGCACCGCCAACTCGCGTCAGCTTCACCCCCTGGCGGTTACGCTCCAGGAGCTTCACGTTCAGTTCCGATTCCAAATCGCGATCTGGCGGCTTAGAGGCGGCTGTGAAACGTGCAGCCGTTCGGCGGCACGTGAGAAATTCAGTTCTTCGGCGACGGGCGATGAAGTAGCGCAAGTGGCGCAGTTCCATAGATGCACACCCTAACCCTTTTTAGCGTAATACCTTTTGGGAATAAGGTCAGGTCCAAAAGAGTATTTCCGTGGCATGGATCGTTCGCAGCAATGTAGGGAAGCGTTCTCACCAGCAGAGCTGCTCGCAAAATCCTCTCAGCTTGGACCTCAATACCTCGCTGTTACGGATGCGCGGCCAGACTGTCACGATCAAACTAATCAGCCAAGAACAGGATTTAAAAAAGCTTATGAACGGCGAAATCGTTAAGGTCATAAATGCATACGAAAAGGGAGGCCAGCGACCGAGGTGCGTTTGGCTCCTCAGCTCTTTCTAAACGGCTCATCCCTAGTACCCAGGAAGCGCTTAAGCCTGAGTGAGCTGATGAAAGGCGAAGGAAAACGGACGCAGCCCCAGAACTGGAGTTTGGACATTTTGAAGACGATTTTCAGGCCGAGGTGCCTCTCCGGAGAAGGTACCCCGGAGGGGCACTGGCCCTGAACCGGAGTGAAACTCCTAAGGGCTAACTTAACTTAAGGAAAATCCTACAACGAAAGAGCGCAGCCTGTCCCGGAGGGACCAAACGAAAGTAGCCTGGCACGAAGTGCCTGGAAACAAGAGAAAAGTGGACTCGTCCCGGAGGGACGATTGATGTGCTCAACAGTGTGTGTACTGTCGCCGAAATAACAGGCCATTCGTTGCGATCAAATGGGCCGCCGGCAAGGCGGTCCGAGCCGGACTGGCGTTAGAGGGCGCATATCTAAATCGATACGTAACCGACGAGAAACGCAGCCGCCGGCCCATTTTCATCGCAACCCTCTGGGCCCGCGGCCAGTTGGCTGCTTTTCCGCGTTGCTCGCTCCTCACGTATCGATTTAGAACGATTTGGAGTCGACCGAACACCCGGATACGAAGAAATATTTAAAACACCAGCAGCAGCTGCAGGTGAAAGGGGGGTTGACCCGCATACCTTGCAGAACTGAATGCGCCCCCCCTCCAAAGCCGTAAAATTGAGACGCTGAACCGTGGCTCAGGTTCAAACAATGCAAGGAGCAACAGCAGAAAAACAATGTTCGTGGAAGCTCCCTCTGACCCAGTGGGTCGTCAGCTTTTTCTCGATGTCTTCGCGAAAAAGGACTGAACTTGCTGCTCAACCTTCGTGTTCTTGCAGCGGGGGCATTTAACTCGTTTTTT
>JAFAKL010000451.1 GCA_019235445.1 Verrucomicrobiota bacterium
ACGATATGTCCTTCGCCGGTCACGATCATGCCCGGGTGGAAATCGATCACATGGCTTCCAACCGACTCGATGATGCCAACAAACTCGTGACCGATCTGCATCGGCACCGGAACGGTGCGCTGCGCCCAGGAATCCCATTCATAAATGTGAAGATCGGTACCGCAGATGGAAGAACGAAGAATGCGAACCAGAACGTCAAACTCGCCGGTCGCCGGCACCGCCACTTCTTCCAGCCAAAGCCCGGGACTGCGATCCCGTTTGACCAGGGCCTGCATTTTCCTCATCCGACACTTATAGCGCGAAAATGTCACAAGCGCTTTGGCTTGTGATATTCTCTGGCTAGTGCGCCTCTTAGCTCTTGATCCAGCGCTTAGGAACTCTGGTTACGCAATCCTCGAGAAAGAAGGATTGAAGCTCCGGGCAATCAATTACGGAGTGATCCGAAATAAGGTCCAGCTCTCGATGCCTGGATGCCTGGTAGAAATTCATCGGCAAATCGAGGAATTGATCCGTGTTCATTCTCCGGAAGCGTGTGCTGTGGAAGGTTTGATTTACGTTCAAAACACACGCACCGCCATTACGCTCGGAGCAGCTCGCGGAGCAGCGTTGCTCGCGGCGGCACAACATGGGTTACCGATCTACGAATACGCGCCCAGGCGGGTGAAACAGGCAGTGGCCGGTCGTGGCGGCGCGCAAAAAGCGCAGATCTCTTTTATGGTGCGCACTCTCCTGGGGCTGACAGAAACGCCGGAGACGGACGCGGCGGACGCACTGGCCATCGGTCTAACGCACTTTCAAATGCACAGCTCCCCGCTGGCCGGACTTCGCGCAAATTGTTCTTTATGAAAATTGATTGGCTGGGCCGAATCGATTATCAGGCCGCTCTTCGCATCCAGGAAGAAAGGCTCGAGCATTGCCTGCACTGCGGTGAAGAGAGCGTGATTCTGCTGGAACACGAGCCCGTCTACACCATTGGGCGTCTTCCTGACAAGTCGAGCTTGCAAGTGGTGGACCGACTCCCGTATCCGTGGTTCGAAACCAACCGCGGCGGCCAGGCGACCTACCACGGGCCCGGTCAATTGGTCGTTTACCCAATTCTTGATCTGCGCGCACGCGGACGCGATTTGCACCGTTATTTGCGAAATTTGGAATATCTGCTGATCGACCTGCTGAAGGAGTTCGGAATTCAGGGGTCCAGGGTCGAGGGAAAGACGGGCGTCTGGGTGGACGACCGCAAGATCGCGTCGATCGGAGTAGGCGTACGAAAGTGGGTGACGATGCACGGGTTCGCCTTGAATGTGACGAGCGATCTCAGCGGCTTTCTCAACATCGTTCCCTGTGGACTCTGCGGGGTGAAGATGACGTCGGTCAGCTTGGAATCAGCAAACGAGGTTCCATTGGAAACGGTTCGCGAAAGGATGGCTCCCTACCTGCACCGCTACCTTGGCCTCGACGATTCCAGTGTACTGTCGCCGAAATAGCATGCCATTCGCCGCAGGTCAGTTGGCTGCTTTTCAAGGCGCGAGCGACGAGAGCATATCTAAATGACTACCGCCGCAGAATCGGAAGGTTGCCTAACCAGGTCGTGACCAGCGCCAGGATCATGGTCCATCCGAAAAGAGTGGTAGCGACCTCGCCTGTCCTGCCCGAGGGCAGAAAAATCAAAAGGAGCGAAAAAAGCCCTCCCAGATAGACCAAGCCGCCGACCAAGCCAAAAACGATCTGGCCAACCCTGGATTGATTCGTGAAAACGAGCGACATCGGAAATGCAGCCGCAATCAGGGTAAGCCCAAGGAAGATGAGGCTGATTTGCTTAAGCAAAAGTCCGGCGGCAAACGACGCCAGCCCCGCAAGCACCCCACCACCAACGACAAGCGCTTCTCTTTTCTCGTCCGTTCGCAACGCGCGCCGAGCAATTCGGTCGAACAACAGGAACAGGTTTCCCAACCCTTTTGACACCCAGATCCATAAAACGAACAGACAATAACAAGCGATTAAAACTATTCCGATGGGCGCCAATCGGCCCACGAAAATCATGTTGGCGATTTGCATCAGGATCAAAAGCCCGATCACCAGCATGCCCCGTCCGGTCCGCCCTAATTTCTCCATCATAAAGCTGTATCTCAGGTAGGCACGATAAAGCGGGGATCGCGCACGAAAGGCGTGCAGCAATCCTTCCCGCGCCTCACGATGTTCCGGCTCTATTCGAAGCGCCGAGAGAAAGTGCGATTCTGCGTCCCGCACCTCTCCGCGCTGCAACGCTAGCATCCCGGCCGAAGAATGAGTCCACGGATTCTCCGGATTCCTGCCCAGTAAAGCATGGATCTGGGCGGCACTTTCTTCCAGTTTGCCCTGGATCCTGAGCGCATCCGCCAAGCTGTCTCCTGCCGCTTCGTTCCCGGCATCCAGGGCGAGCGCTTGTCGCGCAGCGCGTTCCGCTTCCTGCGGTTTGCCCAGGACCAACATGAGAACGGACTCCGCCACATAAGAGTCTGGAGAGTCGGGCGCAAGGCTTCGTGCCCGCTCGATTTCCAGCAAAGCCGCTTTGGTACGGCTCAGCAAAAGGAGAATATTCGCACGTTGCGCATGATAAAAGGCCCGGTTCGGCCGTAGCCGCAACGCTTGGTCGATCATCGACAACGCTTCGGACCGAGTATTCGGGTCGTGCATGAGACAGGTCGCCAAAAAGAAAAACGCTTCTGGATCATGGGGATCGTTCTGGATCGCCTTTCGCAAATGGGATTCGGCTTGGCGATACCTGCCCTGTCGGACAAAAAAGAGTGCGTGCGCGATAGCGTCGTTCATCAACGAATTCCCAGAAAACTCAGTACATCGTCGTAAAACCCACCCTGGTTCGCGTACAAGGCATAATTCTTCGCGCTTTCGAACCAGGCACGGGTGGAAGGTTTTATCACTTTGGAGGCCTGCAGAAGGTCCTCTGTGGTCAGCGGCACAACCCGACCTTCCTTCATAGCTCGGGAGAGAGCGCGTTCAGTAGCGATATCAAAGATCGCTTGCAGGTCGGCCCCGGAAAATTCTTTGGTCCGCTTGACCAGGGCCTTGACGTCAAAACGTTGCAATGGCTTATCGCGTGCGTGGATTTCCAGGATAGCTTCGCGCGCAGTTTCATCCGGGGGAGGCACAAAGATGATGCGATCGAAACGGCCTGGGCGCCGAAAAGCCGCGTCCAGATGCCACGGAGCGTTGGTCGCGCCCAGAATAAGTATCCCCTGGTTACTGCCAATACTCCCGTCCATCTCTGCGAGAAACTGGTTGATCACGGTACGAATGGCGCTCTCACGAAAATCTTTTCGATCGGCCGCAAGGGCGTCTACCTCGTCAAAAAAGAGGATTGCTGGTGCATTTTCACGGGCCAGTTGGAAATATCGGTGCAGGTTTTTTTCGCTGCTGCCCAGGTACATATCCAGGATCTGATGTATCCCGATCGAGATGAAACTAGCCTTAATCTCGCCTGCAGTGGCCTTGCTGATCAACGTTTTACCGCAACCCGGGGGACCGTAGAGCAGCACACCGCCACCCAGCTTTTTCCCATAGGCCTGGAAGAGAGCACGATTCTGAAGCGGGTAAATGATCTTCATCCGGATCTCTTCCTTGATCCTCTCCATGCCGCCGACATTTGCGAAGGAAACCTCCGGCTTCAGGACGTCAGGTAAACCTTCGTTTCCCTTTTCGGGTTGGCCCAAAAACTCCCAGGTCTCTGAATCGGTATCGGGCGCCGGGCCGCTGGGGGGAACCGCCGGCTTCGCCACCTGATCGATCTGAAGATCCAGCTCGATCGCGGAATCAATTAAACTGGAGTTCAGTTTGACGGCCTTCTGATAATAGTGCGTGGCTAAAGTGCGATCCCCTTCGGCGACGGCCAATCGGGAAAGCAACATCCAGGCTTCCGCAAAACCGGGATCAGCGCTGGTCAAGGCCTCAGCGCGAACCACCGCCTCAGAGGTGTTCCCGCTCAAATAGAGGACGCGGGCAATGCCGAGCTTCGCCCCAACGTGAGCGGGATCAGACTGAAGAATACGATCGAAGGCCGCCCGAGCTTCCCCGAATGCCAATTCGTCCAGACAAACCTGAGCGAATATGAGAAGCAACGGGATATTCTGCGGCGACACTGCGACGGCCTCGCGAAGCGATTGGAGCCTGGAAGTCATAGTAAGATCAATACTGACACCTGCCCACTTCTTCCTTCTAATCTGCAGGTGCCCTGGGCTGGATAATTTTGGCGATCAGGCCCGACCATCCGGTCTGATGCGAAGCGCCAACCCCCCGGCCATTCTCCCCGTGGAAATACTCGTAAAAATTGAGGTAATCGCGAAACTGTGGATCGCTCTGGAGCAGATCGTTTTGACCTAAAACCGGTCGCCGGCCTTTCTCATCGCGGGTAAAGAGCCGCAGCAAACGGCGGCCCAACTCAGCGGCCACCTGTTCTATGGTTAAATACCGGCCTGAGCCGGTCGGACATTCGATTTTAAAATCGTCGCCATAGTAATGATGAAACTTTTGCAAGGACTCGATAATCAGATAGTTGACGGGAAACCAGATGGGACCGCGCCAGTTCGAATTGCCGCCGAACAGGCCCGAGGTAGACTCGCCAGGCTCGTAGTTCACGGTCATGGTGTTTCCGTCCCACTTGAACACGTACGGGTGCTCTAAATGATACTTGGAAAGGGCTCTGATTCCGTAATCGGAAAGGAATTCGGATTCGTCCAGCATCCGTCGCAAGACCGCTTTCATCCGGTGACCCCGCAGGAGTGAGAGCAACCGCCGAGCGCCGGCGCCCGGCGTCTGCCAACGCGAGACCAGGGCCGCGAGCTCGGGACGATAGTTGAGGAACCATTCAAGGCGCTTAGTGAACGCTGGAACCGGATTCAGCAACTCCGGCTCGAGTGTCTCCACGGCAAAAAGCGGGATCAGCCCCACCATCGACCGCACCTTCAGCGGCATGCTTTGACCGCTTGGGAGGTTCAAAACGTCATAATAAAAGCCATCGCTTTCGTCCCATAAACCGCAGCCATCTCCGATATCGGTCATCGCCTCCGCAATCTGCAGGAAATGCTCGAAGAATTTTGTGGCGATTTCTTCGTAGACGTGGTCGTGCGTCGCCAGTTCCAAAGCGATGCGCATCAGATTCAGGCAGTACATGGCCATCCAACTGGTGCCATCGGATTGGTTAATGTAGCCGCCAGTGGGGAGAGGAGCACTCCGATCGAATACCCCAATGTTATCAAGTCCGAGAAATCCGCCTTGGAAAATATTTCGTCCGGCGGCGTCCTTGCGATTCACCCACCAGGTGAAATTCAGCATCAACTTGTGGAAGACCGTTTCCAAAAAGGCCAGATCGCCCGGGTCGTCGGGATGCTGCCGGCGCCGGTATTTGCGATCGATTTGAAAGATGCGCCAGGTCGCCCACCCGTGCACCGGCGGGTTCACGTCGCCAAACGCCCATTCGTAGGCCGGTAACTGGCCGTTTGGATGCATGTACCAGACTTGCGTTATCAGCAGAAGCTGTCGCTTGGCAAACTGCGAATCGACCAAAGCAAGGGAAAGGGTGTGAAAAGCGAGGTCCCAAGCGGCGTACCAAGGATATTCCCACTTGTCAGGCATCGACACCACGTCCGCGTTGTTTAGATGCTTCCATTCATGGTTACGACCATTGACACGGGCATCCGGTGGAGGCGGCTGCGCAGGATCGCCTTTCAACCAGTCTCGGACATCATAGTAGAAGTACTGTTTGCTCCAGATCATTCCGGCCAGCGCCTGTCGCTGGATGTTCTTCGCGTCCTGATCGCTCAGATCCCGCTGCAGATCGGCGTAAAACTCTTCCGTATCCTGGCGTCGGGCTTGCAACACTTCTTCGAAGTCGGCAAAAGGGGCAGCTTTTATCCCGGAGCCAAACCTGAGTCGCAATTTCACCTCAGCTCCGGGAGCCATTGTCAGCGGGAAGTGGACTGCGCTTTTTGTTCCCTTTTGCGCAGGATTCAATGCCTTCGTGTTGCCGTAGACCAGGAATTCATGAAACGCGTCTTTGAAGAACCCGGATCCCCCCTCCACCCCAAAGAGGCGCTGAACATTTGTTTCGTTTTCCGAGAAAAGGAAAGCAGCGGCGCCTTCTGTGTGAAGCGTGAATTCGCCAAGAACAGGATGGTGGGCGGCCACGGTGTTACCCTGCTGCATTTCGAGGGAAGGCTTTCTCGGGTCGCGGCCCCAAGACCATGTATTTCGAAACCACAACTGCTGCAGGAGGTGGATCGGAGCGTTTTCCGGCCCACGATTGCAGACCGTAATCTGGATCAGAATATCTTCGGGTGTAGCCTTGGCATACTCGACGAAAACATCAAAATACCGGTTCTCGCGGAAGGCGCCGGTATCGATCAGCTCAAACTCCGGATCCAGCTTGCCCCGCCGGGCGTTCTCTTTGACCAGCCACGCGTAAGGGAACTCGCCCTGCGGGTATTTGTAGAGCATTTTGAGATAGGAATGTGTCGGGCTGGCGTCGAGATAGTAATAAAGCTCCTTAACATCTTCGCCATGATTTCCCTCGGCGTTGGTGAGACCGAAAAGGCGCTCTTTCAAAATAGGGTCCTTCCCATTCCAGAGAGCCAGAGATAAACAGAGGCGTTGATGATCATCGCTCAGTCCGGCGATGCCGTCTTCGCCCCAGCGATAAGCACGGCTGCGTGCCTGATCGTGAGTAAGATAGTTCCAGGCAGTCCCGTTCGGACTGTAATCCTCACGAACCGTTCCCCACTGGCGTTCGCTTAAGTAGGGCCCCCAGCGCCGCCAAGGTGCCCGACGGCCGTTCGCCTCTTCCAAGCGTTCGCTTTCCTTCATGGGGCAATGAGAACCTCACGCTGCTCTGCATCGGCCAGGATTAAGTCGAGCAAAGGAAGCACGCCAACCAATTGACCATCTTCGTTCACCACGATCAGTGCTCGATCCGGATTTTGAGCAAACTCCAGCAACGCTCGTTCCACCGAGTCACCCCGATTGATCCTCAGACAAGGTAGGATTCGGAGCTGGCTAACTGCATGTTCCAGGCGCACTTTCCCTTGATGCAGCCAGTCGAAGGCGAGATCAAGCCGAAGCCAACCTTTGCATCGATTCTCTTCGTCCACGACTGGTAAAAAAGGGTCATGGGCTTTTTTAAAAGCTTTCATCGCGCTCAGGATGGAATCCGTACCCCGAAGAACGACTGGGTCGCGGTGCATAAAATCTTCCACCCGTTTCTGACGAAGTGAGGGCGAAGACTGGTCGACGATCGCCTTACGCTCCTCTTTGTTCAAGTAATGAACGGAGCTTCGATTCAGGTAATAGCCCAGGGTCAGACTGTTCTTGGTCAACGCCTCAAAGGTCATCTTATCCAGTGCGATGAGCGTGGTCGGCTCGATGGCGATGGCGTCGAACTGGCGCTTGGTATCATGAAGCAGTTCTCGCTCGCCGAAGTGTTCCCCCGGACCAAGTGTTCGGACGGACCCGCAATTGTCATCAATTTGTACGTGACCCTTTTCAATCAGGTAGAAGGAGAAAGAGGGGTCCCCGATATGGTAAACCGGATCCCCTTTTTCGAGGTGGGCGTGCCCGAGAACCTCGGTCATTTTGACATTGAGCAAGCTGATATCGCGTGGAAACAAGAGCTCCAGATTCCACTCGAAGAACACTTTGGCCTTCTGTTCCAAACCCGGCAATTTGAATAGGTAAGTTGCCCGCCACATCAGCCAGCCGAGGAGACCTGAAACTTTGAATCCAAGGATCTTTCCAACGGCATTGCGATGACCCAGCGCCGCCATCTCGCCCAGGGTTTTAAAGCGAAATGGATCCAAAGGCCGATTATTTCGAGCGGCCAGGAGATTTTTTCCGAGAAGGGTCCCTTGCCGCATCGCGAACTGTGCGGTGGCCGGGGAAATGCTCCCGTCCTTTTGCGGGACAGCCGAGCAATCGCCGGCAGACCAGAGATTTTCGTAGCCCTTTACCTGCATGGTTGGTTCGGTACTCAGCCGCCCTCTTTCGCTGGGCAATTGGTAACGATCAATTAATTGCTTCACCACCGGATGAGTCGCGTTGCCGACCGTCGTAACTACCGTGTTTGTCTCTATGACGTCACCGGTACTCAAAATTGCTCGTTCCGCGGTGATCGCGTTCACCCGGGTGTCCAGCCGAATCTCGATCCCTCGGTTCCTGAGTTCCACCTCGCAGTATTTTCCCAGTTGTTCGCCGATTTGCGGCAGGAGATAAGATCCGCTATGGATCAGTACTAAACGGAATTCCTTTGGGCTGATTCGAGGATAAAATTGGTGCACATCCCGAAGCAGATCCCAGATCTGGCCGGCCGTCTCGACTCCCGAGTAGCCGCCGCCAACGATGACAAAAGTAAGAAGTTTGCGGCGAGCCGATTCTTCTTTTGCGATACTGGCCGCTTCCAATCTCTCCAGAACATCCGACCTGAGCCGGATAGCGTCCCCGACAGTTTTCATCAGGTAGCCGTGCTCCGCCATCCCGGGGACACGGCTGACATCGACGATGCTTCCGATAGCTAAGACGAGGTGTTCGAACATCAGCATCGCCGGCGGACTAAACGGACCGGACCGGAACTTGACGGTTTTCTTCTCCAAATCAATGTCATTTACCGACCCCATAAAGATCGAACTACCCCGGCAAAAAAGCCGAAGCGGGTTGACCACGTGAAGCGGCGAGATCGAGGAACCGCTCACTTCGGCAAGCATCGGATGAAACAACATGGCGTTCTGGTCAGCCAGCAGCGCCACGTTTTTCGAGGTGTTCTCCTGCAGCTCCGAACGTAACGCACGCGCGCAGTAGGCGCCGGCGAAGCCGCCGCCCAAGATCACAATAGGAAACGAATATGTATCTGTGGACATTTTACCAGACCTCTCCAATTTTCCTCCGATAAGCCAATCCGCCGGCGCTTCGATCCCAGACTAGTGTCCTGTCCCCTAAATAAGAGGTATGTTGCGGGAGGTCAGTTGGCTGTTTTTCAAGGCGCGAGCGAAGCGCCAGTATGTGGCCATACGGGTCGAGCGAGTAACGCGGAAAAACAGCCAACTGGCCCCGGCCCAGAGGGTTGCGATGAAAATGGGCCGGCGGCCGCGTTGCTCGTCGGTCACGTATCGATTCAGATATGCTCCCTCCTCGCGCCTTGCCGACGGCCCATTTTGATCGCAACAACATATCTCTTATTTAGGGGACAGGACACTGAAAGCAGTGGCCACGAAAACTACATGGAAAGAAAGTTGGCCAAAAGCTTTTTCCCTTCGGTCGTCATAATCGATTCCGGATGAAACTGGACTCCGTGCACAGGGTACTGCCGATGGCGCAGACCCATGATTTCGCGCTCCGATGTTTCCGCCGTGATTTCCAGTTCGGGCGGCAGAGTTTCCCGACGGACGATCAATGAGTGGTATCGAGTTGCCTCAAACGGAATCGGTAACCCGAGGAACACGCCATCCCCCTCGTGAAGGATGGGCGAAGTCTTTCCATGCATGAGGCGATCGGCCCGAACGACCTCTCCGCCATAGACCTGGCCGATGCATTGATGCCCGAGACAAACCCCCAAAATAGGCATCCGCGATCCCAAACAACGAATAACTTCGTTGCTGATTCCCGCATCGTCAGGCGTGCCGGGCCCCGGCGAAATGCAGATTTTTTCCGGGCGCAATCCCTCAATTTCGTCAATGCTGGTGCGATCATTGCGTCGGACGATCAGCTCCGCCCCGAGTTCGCCGAAATATTGAACCAGGTTATAGGTGAACGAATCGTAATTGTCCAGGACCAGAATCATCTCATTTGTTCCGCCCGTTCAATGGCCCGAAAAGTAGCCATCGCCTTGTTAACGCTTTCCTGATATTCGAGATCCGGTTCAGAGTCGGCCACCACCCCACCGCCGGCTTGCACGTAGGCGGTACCATCCTTGAGCACTACACTTCGCAGCGCGATACAGGAATCGAGTTGCCCATCGAACCCGAAATATCCCACCGCACCGGCATAAACGCCCCGTTTGCCTTTCTCAAATTCATAAATGAGCTGCATCGCCCGGACCTTGGGTGCTCCCGAAACGGTGCCGGCAGGAAAGGTGGCGCGCATCACGTCATAGGCGCTGTAGCCGGGATCAAGCTCTCCCACAACATTAGAAACGATGTGCATGACGTGACTGTATCGCTCAATAGCCATGAATTCCGTGACTTTGACGGTGCCGTATCTGGATATTCGTCCGACGTCGTTCCTGGCTAGATCGACAAGCATGAGATGCTCCGCACGTTCCTTCGGATCGGCCAGCAATTCTTCAGCCAGATGCTCGTCTTCTTCACTGGTACCGCCTCTTTTCCGGGTCCCTGCGATCGGGCGAATCTCGACCTCTTTTCCCCGCAGACGCACATGAACTTCCGGGGAACTGCCGACCAGGGCAAACCGTTCTCCAAGTCGCAGACAAAACATATACGGCGAGGGATTAACAAATCGCAACGCTCGATAAAGAGTGAGCGGATTTCCATCGAACCCGGCTTCAAACCGCTGGGAAGGAACCATCTGGAAAATGTCGCCGGCTTCAATGTGCCGTTTTGCTTTGCGAACCATCTCATGAAATTCTTCCGGAGCGGTATTGCTGCGAGGGCGGAGTGAAGCAGGGACCGGTGCGGCGTTCATCAGCTGGGGTTTAGTCGGTTCTTCCAGCTTGTCTACGATCCGGCGGATTTTTTGCGCAGCGAGCTCGTACGCCTCCTCTATTTTCCCTTCATCAATAAACGCATTGGCAAAGACCTTCAGCCGACGGAACCGATGATCAAAGACCAGGAAGGTGTCAGTCACGAGAAAGACCATTTCCGGTAACCCCAATTCGTCCGGAGGCGGCTCGCCGACGGTCGGTTCAAAGAACCGCACAGCGTCGTAGCCGATGTAGCCAACCGCGCCGCCGGTGAACGGCGGCATTCCGGGTAAATCGACTGTTCGATAGCCTGCCATCAGCTGTTGCAGATCCGTCAGAGGATCCGCCGCAGACTCGAACTCACGCCGCCCTCCGTTTTCCTCAATCACGACCTGTTTTCCGCGAGCTTCAAAATAGATCCTTGGATCGCTGCCGAGGAAAGAGTAGCGGCCGACATGATCGTTGCTTTCCGCCGATTCAAACAAGAACGATCGAAAGCCGTTATCGATCTTTTCAAATACGGCGGTCGGAGTGTCATAATCGGCTACGAACTCGGCATAAATTGGAATGAGATTTCCCTTTTTGGCTAATTGCTCGAATTCCGAGCGGGCTGGAAAGAGCGGTAAGGAAGTCATCTGGCGTACACTTTCGCGGGATCGAAGAGCTTCTCCTCAACCACCGGCTTTGTCTGTCCGGCAAAGTCGAGTTCCTGGAAAAAGCAGCTTCGATACCCGGTGTGGCAAGCTCCGGAGCTTTGTTCCACTTCAAAGAGAAGGGTATCACGATCGCAATCAGTAAACCAACGAATCAGGCGTTGCGTATTTCCGCTGGTTTCACCTTTCAGCCACAGTTGCCGGCGCGATCGGCTCCAGTAATGCAACAGCCCTGTTTCCAAAGTTTTGGCGAGGGATTGCCGGTTCATCCAGCCCATCATTAAAACCCGGCCAGGCGAAGCCGCTTCCCGGACGATGGCGGGAATCAATCCGTCCGCGGTATATTTAAAGTCCAGATTCATTTATGGAGTCCGAAGCTCTAACTCAGGATGGCTTAGCGTTCAACGTTCAACGTTCGGGGGTGCGAGATCCACGTCAGCGTTTATTTACGGCTCCCAATATTCGTTCCTGAACTCCTGTAAGCTGAATCCTGAATGCGAATCTGAGTCGTAATTAATCGTAATTAATCTAAACACACTTGACGGAGTACCCCTATTTTGTGTGTGATTCATCAGACGTAAGGAACAGCGTTGACTGGGCTGTTCCTCCTGCTGTGGGACCCAATTAATTAATCTTCCGAGTAGAAGTTTTGGCGCGAGCCCCAATCATTTGCTTACCGATGACTAGCTCGAAAGTACTCACCCGAACGCTTTTTCTAATTTGCCAACTTTTTCTGTTACTCGCAGCGGCTTCGCCTGGATCGGTGCGCGCGCAGGGTTCTGATGAGATTCGAGCCGTGCAAAATATTTTCGCCCCGGTAGGACCTCCGGCTGAGACGCTGCAACAAGTCGCAGTTTTGACCTTGCTGGTCTGTCTTGGCATCTTTTTGGCTGTCGGCGGGTTGCTTTTATACGCCGTAGTGCATTATCGCCGAAGAAGCACCGATGATGATACCACTGAGCCGCCTCAGGTATACGGCAGTGCCGCCATCGAATTGGCCTGGACTGTCCCCCCGATCTTGATCGTGGTGGTCCTTGCGCTCGCAACCGCACGCACCGTCGGCGAGATCCAACAGCCGAAGTTTAACGGCGACCCGCTTGAGTTGCGAATCGTTGGTCACCGGTTCTGGTGGGAGCTGCAATACCCGAAATACAAAATCATCGCAGCAAATGAGATCCATGTGCCGGTAAGCTATTTGAGCACTCCGCGCCCAATAGAGATGACGCTGGCCTCTGCCGACGTGGCGCACGGATTCTGGGTGCCTGAACTGAACGGCAAAGAATGGCTCGTTCCTGATCATGACAGCAAGTGGTGGATCCAACCGACGTCGCTCGGCACTTATCTCGGCAATTGCACTGTCCTGTGCGGTCTCCAACACGCCAATATGCTGATTCGCGTGGTCGTGGAGTCGCCGGAAGATTTTGAGAAATGGGCGGCACGGCAACAGCAACCTGCGAATTCGGATCCAAAAACGGAAGAGGGACGTAAAGCTTTTGAGGCAAATTCGTGCGGCAGTTGTCATAGGATCGGCGGCACCGGCGCAGGTGGAATTTTTGGACCGGATCTTACACATTTCATGACCCGACAGACCCTAGGGGCAGGCGTGGCACCCAATGATGAGGCGAACCTCAAGGCATGGCTGCGCAATCCACAAGACCTGAAACCCGGCTGCCAGATGCCGGATATGAAGCTAAGCCCAATCCAGGTGAATCAGATTATGGCTTATCTTCGAACGCTTAACTAATCTTTCTATGGCCAACGGAACGACAATCATGGATTCCGGTACGGAATTGCGACCGGCCAGACCGGGGGAAGAACGCGGGACTGCGACGGGCTGGATGATGGACCTGGCTTACACGGTCGACCACAAGAAACTGGGAATGCTTTATGTGGGAACAGGGCTTTTGTTTTTTGTATTGGCGGGGATCATGGCCCTGCTCATTCGCGCGCAACTTGCCTTCCCGAACGGGCATGTCACCTCCCCACAGGAATACAATTCGCTGATCACCGTCCATGGGACCGTGATGATCTTCTGGGTCGCGATGCCGATAATCTTCGGGATGATCAATTATCTGGTCCCGCTCATGATTGGCGCGCGGGACATGGCATTTCCGAGGCTGAACGCTTTTTCGTTCTGGTTAACGTTTTTTAGCGGATGGTTTCTGTTCCTTAGCTTTGTTGCCGGCCCCGGCCTTTATGGAGGCAGCGGGGCACCCGACGCTGGATGGTTTGCAGTTGCGCCCCTGACTTCTACAGCCTTTTCCAAGGGGCCTAGCATTGATTATTGGTCCCTTAGCATTCTGATCAGCGGGATCGGCAGCGTCACGGGCGCAATCAATATCATGGTGACGATCATCTGCTATCGCACCAAAGGCATGACCCTCCACCGCATGCCGTTGTTTGTCTGGATCGCATTGGTGACTATGTTTCTGGTTGTTGTTTTTCTTCCTCCACTGTCGGCCGCCCAGATCATGCTGACCCTGGAACGTTATCTAGGCGCAAAATTCTTCGACGCCCAGGCT
>JAFAKL010000318.1 GCA_019235445.1 Verrucomicrobiota bacterium
TTTAGCAAAGCGCCGCTTTCGACCGCTCAGCCACCTCACCTGGATTTTGCGGTGGGAAGGCTATATCCATGAAACCTTCAGCGTCAAATGGAAAGGGAAACCTTCGCCTGATTATTGGATGTATGGAAAATGACAACTCCCAGTCCGATCTCCAGAGTTTACGCTCGACCATCAGTGGGAGCGCCTGGCACCGGCTCTCCACCCTGCTGGAGTTCTCCTGTACTAAGCCCGAGTGGATCTTCCTCGAGATCAAAGATGGAGCGCTGGCAGGCGCGCTGGCGCTCGTGGCTCCCAGTAAGTTCAACGTTCCAGTGGAAATTGTCCGCCTGCATGGGGAACCGGAGGGCGGCACCAGTGCACTTCCGCTGTTTCAGCGAGCGATCAAAAAGGCCGGACTTTGCGGAACCCGCGAGCTCTATTGTACCATTTCGGAAAATTCAGCCGATGCGGCGATCATTTCTGAGGCGCAATTCCGACCCTGGCGCAAGATCGTGCGATTCGAATCGGCGGGCCCGATAAACCGGGCAGTGCAGCCGTATCGATCCGTCGAGGTGAATCTTTTTACGCGAGCCGAAATTATTGCGCTCATCGAAAATACATCCGAGCATTCCCGAGATTCACAGATTAATTATTACCGCCGGCGCCTCGGCACGATGGCGGACGCGAACTTGACCTTGCAGATGATGGAGTCTACCAACTACGACCCGAGTTGGTGGCGAGTGGCTCTTGACGCAGGTGGAAACACCCTTGGAATCATTTTCCCGGTGGTGGCCTTTGCAGTACTGACCGTTGGCTTTATCGGGGTCATTCCAGAATGTCGCGGGCGAAACATTGCTTCATTCCTGCTGGCCGAGGCTTGGACGTTCATAAAGCAGCAAGGGCACGTTACCCTGAGTGCGGAAGCCGACGAGCGAAGTGTCGCGATGCACCGTGCGCTGACGAAGAGCCAATTCAATCCTCGATCTCAGAAACAGGAATGGAGACTGGAACTTCCGTAAGCTTGATGTTCTTTTGGGCCGCAGAATCGTTTATGTGATGCACTAGTTGGACCCGTGATGGCCGATTTCCTTCCTTGGGCCAGAACGTAAAGTGTCGATCGCGAAGGCGTATTCCATCGCGGTTTCTTTGAGCCGTTCGAATCGACCACTGTCGCCGCCGTGCCCCGCGCCCATATACGTCTTTAGCAGCAGGATTCGATTTTGATGTTTCAATGTCCGTTGCTTAGCCACCCATTTTGCAGGCTCCCAATAACTAACGCGCGGATCATTCAATCCAGCCGTTACTAGCAAATTCGGGTATTGCTTATCACCCACATTATCGTAGGGCGAATAGGATGCCATATAATCGAAATACTTTGGATCCTTCGGGTTTCCCCATTCTTCGTACTCCGTCACCGTCAGCGGCAGGGAAGGGTCCGACATGGTGTTAAGCAGATCGACGAAAGGGACCAGGGCGATGACCGTCTCGAAAAGGTCTGGACGCATGTTCATTACGGCTCCCATCAATAAACCACCTGCGCTCCCACCCAGGATGGCCACCCTTTTCGGATCGGCGTAGTGTTGATCAATCAGATATTGGGCACAGCAAATGAAGTCCGAAAAGGTATTCTTCTTCTTTAACAGCTTTCCATCTTCGTACCACGTTCGCCCTAATTCTCCGCCGCCACGAATGTGTGCGATGGCGAAGACGAACCCTCGGTTGAGCAGGCTGATCGTATTCGAACTGAAATCTGCGTCTGTGCATATTCCGTAGGCGCCATACCCGGTCAGCAACAAGGGTACAGTGCCATCCTTTTTAAAGCCCTTTTTGTAGACCAGCGAAATCGGAATTTCGGCGCCATCGTCCGCCTTGGCAAAGATGCGTTCCGATTGGTAGTCACTTTTTTGATATCCACCTAAGACAGTGCGCTCTTTCCGAAGTTCCTTTTGGCGGGAGACCATATTATAGTCGATGACTGAATCCGGAACGGTAAACGAGCTATAATCGAGCCTGATGATGTCGGTGTTGAAATTTGGATTACTCTCTAGCGAGACTTCGTAGGTAGACTCATCGAAGTGGATTTCGTGCGACTCTCCAGATTTGAGATCATAGACGCGGATCGCCGGGAGCCCTTTCAGCCGCTCCGAGATGGCCAGATAGTTTTGAAAAGCGTCCACGCTATCGATTTTCACCTCTGGATCGTAGGCAATGAAGTCCTTCCAATTTTCCTTGCCCGGCGAACTAACCGGAGCCTCGATTATTTTAAAGTTCTTCGCATTTTCATTGGTGACGATGAAAAAACGATCGCCGTGATTCTCGACCTGATAGAGCAGTTCATTCTCGCGCGGACGAATGAGCTTCAACTCCCGGTCTGGCCGATCCGCATCCAGGAAACGCACTTCGCTGGAGAGTTCACTTTCGACGGAAACGAAAATCATTTTTTGGTTGCGCGATCTGGAGATTTCGAGAAAGAAGCGATCATCTTTTTCCTCATAAATCGCCGGATCTTGTCCGGTGTTCGTTCCCAAAACATGTTTAAGAGCTTTGTATGGGCGATGGGCCTGGTCGAGCTGGCCGTAGAAAAAGGTCCTGTTATCGTTCGCCCACGCGAAAGAGGAGCTGCAGTTTTCGATTTTGTCCGGAAGCAACGCGCCTGAGTCAAGGGATTTGATCCGGAGGACGTAGGATTCGCTGCCGTTGGTGTCCGTCGCGTAAGCGAGCAGCTTGTGATCACGGCTTACGCTTAACATTCCGACCCGGAAATACTCCTGGCCCTTGGCCAACTCGTTTTCGTCCAGGAGCACCTCTTCTTTGGCGGCAAGGTCGCCCTTTTTGCGACAGAAGATTCCGTACTGTTTCCCGGTCTCTGTCCTGGAATAATAGTAATAGTCGTCAATCTGCTGGGGAACCGAAACGTCGCTTTCCTTAATTCGTCCCCTCATTTCAGTATAGAGCGTTTCCTGCAGCTTGCTGAGATGTTCCAACGAACTCTCGGTATAGCGATTTTCGGCTTCGAGATATCGCAAGACTTCAGGGTTGTCCTTTTCCCGGAGCCAGAAGAAGGGATCGTTCCTGGTCTGGCCGGCCTCTGTGATTTCGTGTGGCTTTTCGGAAGCCTGGGGAGGATTGGCGCCGGCCAAAACTAAAGCCGGCACCATTATCGAGCCAAAGAAAACGGAACGACGCAGAAACATAAGCCGCAGTCCTCCAACGGCTCGAGCATAAAATCAAGCACGGACCACGCGAATCCGCAGTATGTTCTCGGCACAGCCTAGGCTACCTTGCGCGCGCTTCCAGAGCGGCACCATTACTCGCTTGAAGGGCCGAAATCGTGCGAGCCCTTTGGCTCCTGCGATTTCAGCGCGGTCGGAGTTGCAGATCGAGTGGCGCTTGGACTCAACTGAACGACGTAGGTCTCGCTGATTTTGTCGTGCCACGCTTCGAGATCTGGATCGAACAAGATCCAGATGAATCCAAGCCCAAGCGGAATGAGCGAAAGCAAACTGGCCAGAGCGCGAATCAGCGCCGCGGAATAATTCTTGACCAGGGTGGACCCATCTGATTTCTGGACCTGAAGATGCAACACGATCTGACCCAGGGTTGCACTTTTCCAGGCCGACATCCCGAACCGGTAAAGCACCCAGATCAGAAGAAGCGAATGATGCAGATGCAGCGAATAGACCATGGCATAAAGCACCGTGAGATCAATGACGTTTGCGAACAGACGAGGAAGGAATCGCGCCCTCCGACTGGCAATGGCGGGGCTGCCGATGGCAAGCGCCGGCGGATCCGGACTCTCGACCTGCGGCGTGCGTGTGTCGCCCGATTCGGTCGTGAGCAGCGGGTGCGTCGCGCTGGACCGATACCGTTCAACGAGATAAATCGCAAAACCGCCAAACCCAAGCAGGGAAATCACACCAGCAGCGATGAACCCCACTACTGGTATGCAATAGAGTACCCACAGCACGGCCGTTCCGACGAGGATCCACATGGACAGGGAGTAGCTGCGGTTGGCGATTTTCGGGGCGATGCGCTTCCCGATCGAAGAGCAGACCGACGTGCACCCGAAGGTCTCGATGATCAAGAGGGCCACCGCGAGAAATGGGAGCGCGACGATCCCGATCAGTGTGATCACCAGAAGGAATGAGAGCACCGTTGCACCCAGAACTAAGGCGAGCCCCGTGAAAAGAGAGGGACCAGCCCGCTCCCGAATGATGGACTCAGTTTGAACGATGACTTTTGGAAAGACGAGGCCGAGCACCAGGCAAACAATCAACATGACAACCGCCAGCACCCAGCTGAAAAGAGAAAAAGGGGACATCGGCCGAAGTTGAACGATGTTGGTCAGCATCTCTTTGAAGATCGGGACTGCAGGGGAGTAAGTATTCAGCGTGACGCGTTCGCCGTTCACCGCTAGCTCTTGTTCGCCCTTTACTTCTGACGCCACCGAAAAGTAATCGCCGTTCGCGACTGCTCCCGTACGGATGGTCAAATTGGAACCGATGGTCACGAAATCACCGTTCACCGTGCCGGCAAGCGTCGCTTTGCTCCCGATCAGGACAAGGTCACCGTTCACCGTTCCGTCGACTGCGCCGGTTCCACCGATCAGAATCACGGACCCGCTGGTCGATCGCCCGCTCTCCAGGCGATACGAACCTCCCGTCACAACAGTTTCGGCGCCACCCTTCCCGTGTTCATGGCTTTTCTTGGCTGCATGATCGTCATCGACGATTTCCGAGTCGGGAGAAGCGTCTGCCTGAATCCGCAATAAGGAATGCTGGACCAGCGCTTCAACGACAAGTTGTGCGCCGCGGAGAGATCGCAGGGTAAAATAGATCCGAGTCACCCGGGATGGGGCAGTGGACTCGCCTCTTGTCTGCGAAAAAGCGAGACAGACCAGCACGCAGAGGAGCACCGATTTGATCAAAACGGTCATCTTCGCGCGTTCGCCAGGTGCCGGATTGCGGAGGCGGTCGCAACGAGAACGCTATAGCTCAGCACAATGGCCGGAGTGACTAGTGCCAAGGCCGGCAAATTGAAAATCCTGACCTGGGACAACGCCGCTTTTCCAGCGTCAAGCAGCAGGGGAAAGAGGTTCAAGAGCGCTGAGCTGCCGGTGGTCTGAGCACAAAGTTGAATCGGATTTACCACCAGCAAGAGTCCCAGCAGGAAGAGAGAAAGCCCGACAACAGCTGAGCGCCACAGATCGGCGGGAGATCCAACCAGGCGTGCCCTCCAGGATTTCCCCGCCCTTTCGCGAACCTTTCTCATGACGCCAGGCAGAAGGGTCGTTGGTGCTTCGAGGTCCCGGAGGTTTTCCAGTTCCTCGTCAAGCCAGTCTTTGTTGGGATCGCTCATTTCTTGACCAGTTTTTTCAAAGTTTCGCGTGCTCGATGTATATCCGACTTTACCTTGGCCAGCGAGACATCAAGTTTCGCGGCGATTTCTTCGTAGCTCATGCCTTGGAAATGGAACAGAGTGAGAGCCACCCGCTGCGCGTCAGGAAGTCTTCGCAAAGCCAGTTCCAACGCTTCTCGGTGGTCGGTTTCTCGTTCCACTTCGATCGCAACCTCCACCGGTTCGGTCTGTTCGGAGAAAAAGCGCCACCGCGCGCGATAACGGTTCAGATGATTAATCGATAAATTGGTCGCAACGGTCTTCAGCCATCCTCCGACGGTGTTGCTGTCTTGTAATTGCTTGAAGCGGTCGTAGGCCTTGATGAAAACTTCCTGCGTAATGTCTTCCGCATCGGTCAGGTTGCCGACAATCCTTGCCGAAACCGAGAATACCATGTTTTGGTAGCTCCGGATAAACGTCTCAAATTCCTCCTCCTCCGCCATTTCTCTGTCTAACCCAGAACGCGCCCGATCATGGAATTGGGACAAGGAGAGCGTTGCGGCTGCGACCATGCTAGTGTCAAGCGTTTGGGAACTCGACTAAAATACCAGGATTCCGGTCGATCGGAGGAATTCGAATCCGGCAAAAAGAGACCAGGCGCCGAGCCACAGGACCAGGAGCGATTCGACCAGGCCGAACGCAGCCTCACTCTCAATCCGTATCCAGCTTCCTTGCTGATCAGGCTCCCGATTCTCCGGGAGCGTGAAATGAATGATGTTGTTCTTCATTGGTATCACTTGAGTTTCAGCAAGAGGACACAGGTGAGGCGCGAGAAGTTGCACTTTTCTTCCGAGATGCGCGTCCAGCTCTTTCTTTCCAAAGCTTTTCCGCGCAGAGTTTGGTCCCTGACCGAGTCAAAAATCAAATTTCTGCTGCCGACCCGGAGTCACTCTTCTCTCGCTCCACTTACCTGTGCAGTGGCGGTAATTCCGGCTTCGGTGATTATGCCTCTGGTATCGCTCTGGACGCCTGGGGCAACGCCTGCCTGACGGGGCAGACCAGTTCGCCCCATCTTCCGCTCGCGCACCCGCTGCCCACCAACAGGGTCTTGCGAGCCTCACACCAAGCCCAGGTAAATGACTCCGTCATGTCTGTTGCGAGCCCACCAATCGCATACGATTTTCCGGTGCGGTCGCCCAGAACTCGTCTGGGGCGAAGGTTTCCCTTTCCATTTGACGCTGAAGGTTTCATGGATATAGCCTTCCCACCGCAAAATCCAGGTGAGGTGGCTGAGCGGTCGAAAGCGGCGCTTTGCTAAAGCGTTGTACCTCAAAAGGGTACCCAGGGTTCGAATCCCTGCCTCACCGCCAGTTTCCCCGAGGGGAACGGCTCCAGAACTTAATCGGCGAGGGAGTGGAGCGTCCACTTTTAATCTCTGCGGCAGGCCATCGGGCTGGAGGCTATCAACACCGACTTTATTGTTCTGTATCGCTCGATCTTTGATCTGGTAGACGGAAGACGACCTCGCGAAGATCAAGAACGCAGCTGCCGAAATTCCGGTCGAGGGCGAGCGCAATCCCGGTCATCTGATGGCCACCGTCAATTAGCAAGTTAATGTGCCTGGAAACAAGAGGGAAGTGAACCCGTCCCGGAGGGACGGTACGTGTTTACCGCCGCTTAAAGGCAAGAATTGCAGCGCAGTGTAAGTAAGGCGTCTCGCCTTACCTCCGAGAACGCGCAAACCGAGGACGCTTTGCCTGCAAGAAGTGGCAGCGTACTGATTTCGAGGAAAGGAGAATGACACATCTGGAGGAAACCTTGATCGACCGTCCCTACGGGACTAGACGCGTCTTTATTCTTTTTCCAGGCACTTCGTGCCAGGCTACCCTCGTTTTAATCCCTTCGGGATAAATGCGTCACGGCGCCTCCCTGGCGCTGCCGTAAGTTAACATGTTATTTCGGCGACAGTGCACTAGGCACTACGTCGCATTAGTGGATCGTCTCCGGGGGTTTAGGAGGCGGCACACTGGGCCTCTGATCCGTCTGGAGTTCGTAGAAGATTGTAATTGACTGGCCGACGCGGAAGGGAGGCTTTTTGGTCGAGTAAACCTGGACGTGATCCACCTTCATTTCTGTCGTGATACTTTCAAAATCAGGTTCGAACCGGAACCCACTGAATTTTGGATTCAGGGGAAAAGGATTTGGCTTCAAGATAAGGACAAAGCGGCCGATCGTCTTGCTGCGGCTGATACTTTCTACTTTGATCTCGATCTCTTTCATGTACGACTTGAGTGCGCGAGCGCTAACTAGTTCCCCAGAACTTCCTGCGATTCTTTTTGCGACAAGAAACCGTTTGGTTTCTTAGGAGATAAAGGATCGATGCGAGGTTGTCTCACGACTCACGACGATTATTTTATCGGTACGAAGGCCTCTCGCGCGGCCTCGATGCGAAGTTTTTCCACGCGCTGTCGCTGTTCTTCAGCGCGCCGGTTCAGGCTGGAAAGATCCACCTCCCGCAAAGCTGGGATTTCTTCAGCGACGGCCTGAAGTGAGCGCCAGAGCGCTCCC
>JAFAKL010000147.1 GCA_019235445.1 Verrucomicrobiota bacterium
GAGAGTGCGACCGAAGGCGACGAACGAATCCATCGACTCAAAGCTTCCCGCTTCGTCCAATAGCTGACATCGGTACCGGGCAGGCCGTCTTAGCTTAATTTAACTTAAGGAAAAACCTGCAACGAAAGAGCGCAGCCTGTCTGCGGAGGACCAAACGAAAGTAGCCGGCCACGAAGTGCCTGGAAACAAGAGAAAAGTGGACCCGTCTCGAAGGGACGCTTGATTTGCTCACTAGTCCCAGAGATATATTTCGTCGAACTTTACGTCGTGCGCTTTTTTAGAACGCCAGATACTCCTCTGGAAAAGTTCGAGTCCGATGAGGTTCGACCTGATGGTCGATGGAACTGATCGCTTCTGGCAACTGAGAAACGCTCACCCTGGTAGTCGGCACTGATAGAAGCAGATGAACAATGTTCAGCGACTCCGCCAATGCACTTAGGATGAATTCTGTTTCGCTTTGCGATGCCACCAAGACCGAGGAGCAGGGCACTGAATACCGCCGATCAAAATCGCAAACGATGACGGTCAAAAATCGCAAACGACGAAGAGGACGAGGACGAGAACGATTCGGAGTCGAGGACTTCCCCCTCGTCCTCGTCCTCCGCTGCGTCCTCGTCGTCGTTTTCATTCTCCGAGGAGGAAACCTCGGTCCGGGGACTAGACGCGTCTTTTTTTTTTTCCAGGCCTTCGTGCCAGGTACCCTCGTTTTAATCCCTCCGGGATAAACTGGTTCTGCGGCCCGACGCTTAGGACATTGGTTGACGGCACTCGGACAAAAATCGGGTCACTTGGTCAGAAGTCACGGTTTTCTTCTGGCCGGCAGGCGTGCTAACAAAAAGCGCGGCCGCGCTGTTTGCGAAGCGGATGGCTTCCGCTAGCGGCACGCCGCTGGCCCAGCGCGCCGCCAATGCGCCAATAAACGCGTCTCCCGCTCCGTGGGTGTCGACCAATTTCACCGGATGAGCGGCTTCCGTATGCGTGGTTTTTCCGCGTTCTGCCATAGCCAACCCCAAGCCGCCAGCGGTAACGACCACGTTGGCGACTTGATTGGACAGTAGCGCGGCCGCTTCGGCCGCCGAAAACAGGCTAGTTACGGCAACGCCACAGATCATCTCCGCTTCTACGGCGTTAACCACCAGAAGGTCGACGTTGGCGGACAGGTCAGGTCTCAGCCGCCGAGCCGGCGCTGCGTTTAAAATCACGCGAACGCGGCAACGCTTGGCCAAGTGGGCCGCAGCGAGGTTGGTGACTTCCAGAACCTCATTTTGGAGGACGAGAACCTGAGCATTGCGAATGACCTCCCGAGCTTCCTCGATGTCTTTGTCGATCAGCCGGAGGTTTGCCCCGGAGACGATGACCGCGCCATAGTCGCCCTCCGCGTCAATAATGGCCACGCTCATCCCCGAACCTGCTTCGGGATCTGTATAGACGTGTTCCGCGTCTACCCCGGCGTCCCTCAAGTGGCTTAAGAGGCGTTTGCCGAAATCATCGTTGCCCACCCTGCCGACCATCGACGTCCGAGCGCCGAACTGCGCGGCGGCAACCGCCTGGTTTCCCCCTTTTCCGCCCGCCTTGTAGCCCCAAGCCCTTCCGGGTAGCGTCTCGCCCTTTTTGGGCCGGTCGGGCGCGTGTACCAGAATATCCAGATGCAGGCTTCCGAGCACGACCACTTGCGCAGAGGTCCCCGTCTGTTCAAACTCGTTTGGGGTACCGTGAAGACTGTCTTTGATAGTCATACCTTCCATTCAAATTGGCTGACCACCTCGCGGGGTCCGCAACGTCATTGGCCCTGCAGCTAAACCTCAAAGGTACACTAATGGATAAACATACCGCCGTTGACGTCGATGGTCGCGCCGGTCACGAACGAGGAGAGGTCCGAGGCCAAAAACAAAAACACGCTCGCGATTTCACGCGGGCTCGCGATGCGTCCCATCGGAATCGTGCTCAGGATTTTGTTAAAGATCTCCTGGCTCATCAGGTCGCCGCGGATCTCGGTGTCCACCATCCCGGGTGCGACCGCATTGACGCGAATCCCTTTGGGTCCAAGCTCGCGGGCCATGTCCTTGGTCAGTCCCAGCATCCCGGCTTTTGCGGCCGAGTAATGCGGTCCCCCAAAAAAACCTCCGCCCGTCAAAGCGGAAACTGACGAGGTAGACGCAATTGA
>JAFAKL010000257.1 GCA_019235445.1 Verrucomicrobiota bacterium
TATTCAGTGGTTGACGCTTCATCAACTATTTTTTTTCCACATTATGAAAAAATTCGTTCGCCGAAGGGGTATTTGTTTAAATAATCATATCTCTTAGAACGAGTGGATAATGGGCCTCTGCGCACTTTTATGTTGCTCTCCTTCCGCCCAAGATGAACCGTGATGAGCATCTAATAAGATGTTCCGCCCGCAGAGCTATTTTGCCACCACCGAACTCGTTCATCGGGTTTTGCAAGAAGCCTTTGGAGAAACTAAAACGAGTCTCGGCGACACTTTAGTCGCGTTTTCGTTCGATCTGTTTCATGGGAAAATTCCGGAGTTCCAACCGTGTGATACGGCGTTCCACGATTTCGAGCACACGATGCAGGCGACGGCGGCGGTTGCTGACTTGTTAGCTGCCCATCAGCACAACCCTTTCCTGGCCTCCCTGAAACAGCGCGATTGGGAATTAGCGATCGCTGCCAGTATTCTTCACGACACCGGCTACCTGAAGCGTCGCAATGATGCGGACGGCTCCGGCGCGAAATACTCGGTTATTCATGTTGGCCGGAGTTGTTTTCACGCCTGGGATCTCTTGCCTGCCTTCGGCTTTACGGGCGACGAACTGCGCCAGATTCAGAACGCCATCTGTGCCACCGCCATCTCCGTCGGCATGGATGAACTTCCATTTCACAACTCCCGCGAGTGGTTGATCGGCGCCTTGGTCGCCACAGGAGATATGATCGGACAAATGGCTGCCGAAGATTATCCGGAACGACTGCCGGGATTGTACCTCGAATTCCGTGAGGCTACGGCCTTTTCCCGACTTCAGAAAGCGGGTTTCGCGGTCCACGAAAATCTTCTCGATCTCCTGCAGGGAACAGAAAAATTCTACAATGGATACGTCATGCGCATGCTCGATCAGGAATGGAAGGGCGCTTACAAAATCCTCGATGATTCGCAGGGCAGAAACCGTTACATCGATCAGATTCGCGCCAATATCTCGCGGATCAATTTGATGGCATGCTCCCTGGCCTCCGGCCGTCGTGAATTCGTCGGCCGCAGATTTCTGGTAGACTGATTCTTCGCCGCCCCACTGCCGTTCAGGAGTTAAAGATCCATCACGCTGCCCGACCGGAATCGCACTGAAGAATACCGGTTACACACGCGCAACCATTTTCTCAGAGTTGCAAATTGGACCGGCTGACTCCTGAATTCTGATTCCTGACTCCTGAAATTCTGAATTTTTAATCAATCTTCTCCATCAAGAACGATTTTATCTCCCCGACTCCGATCCTTTGCTGTTTCATCGAATCTCGTTCACGAATTGTCACGGTGCCTTCATTTGCAGGCCCGTTTTCTCCGATGGTGTCGAAATCCACCGTCACGGCGAAAGGGGTGCCCGCTTCATCCTGGCGGCGATAGCGCCTGCCAATCGCACCCGACTCATCATAAAAGACCATCATATGCGGGCGGAGCAGATCCATGATCTCCGATGCCTGGCGGACGAGCCGTTCGTTATTTTTCAGCAAAGGGAAAACTCCACATTTTATCGGCGCCATTCTCGGGTGAAACCGGAGCAGAGTACGTGTCTCCGTCTTACCCTTTTCGTCGGTCACTTGCTCCTCGTCGAAGGCGGCGCAGATCAACGCCAGCATTGTGCGATCCACACCTGCACTGGGCTCGACCACGTGAGGAACAAAGCGCTGTTTCGATTCCTCATCAAAGTATTCCAGGGATTTGCCGCTGGCCTTCTGGTGCTGTGTCAGGTCGTAGTCAGTGCGATACGCAACGCCCTCCAGTTCTTGGATTCCGAACGGAAATCCGAATTCGATATCGTACGTCCCCTTGGAATAATGGGCGCATTCTTGGGCCGGGATCTTGTGCACGTGGAGGAAATTCGGCGTAATCCCGATATCTGAATAAAACTTCAGGCGCTCTTTTAACCAATACTCGAGAAGGTCCGCACCCTGCTCAGGACGGCAAAAATATTCCAGCTCCATCTGTTCGAATTCACGGGAACGAAAAGTAAAATTGCGTGGGTTGATCTCGTTGCGAAACGCTTTGCCCACCTGCGCAATCCCGAACGGAAGCTTCTTCCGCGAGATGTCCAGGATGTTTTTGAACTGAACAAAAATGGCTTGTGCGGTTTCTGGACGCAGATAAGTGACGGCGGACTCATCCTCGGTGGCTCCGACGTAGGTTTTGAACATCAGGTTAAATGCGCGCGGCTCGGTCAAATCAAAGCTGCCGCAAACCGGACACTGTTTGCGCCCGTCCTTTTCCTGCAATTGATCCGCACGAAGTCGCGATTTGCAGATCCGACAGTCCACCATGGGATCACTGAAAGTCTCCTCGTGACCGCTCGCGATCCAGACTTGCCGATTCATCAGGATTGAACCATCCATCCCAAGGACGTCGTCGCGCTCTCGAACCATGCGGCGCCACCAGAAATCCTTGAGGTTGCGCTTCAACTCTGTTCCGAGCGGCCCGTAATCCCAAAATCCGTTCAATCCGCCATAGATTTCACTGGATTGAAAAATGAAACCCCGCCGTTTGCACAGGCTGACAATTTTCTCCATTCGTTCAGAAGCGGATCGATCTTGAGCCATAGGGCAGAGAGCGAGAATCACCGAACGGAAGCGAACGTCAACGAAAAAGTTCGACCTTGCCCGGGCCGGAAAACGGCATCCCCCCCGAGGAGAATCGCACGTTTATTGCGTTTGTCATGCGGCCACCCGTTGTTCTTGGTCCCCCTCCGCTGTATAATGGGCAGTTTTATGACCTATTCTTCAGAAGACTTGATCGCAGAGAGCGCGGTATCGCTTAAGCATTGGTTCCTGCCCGCATTTGTCCTCTCTTTTCTGTTTCATTGCGGATTGCTGTACTTTTTTTCCCAGAAGACCCTCGATCGATTCATGCCTGCCGATACCCCTCGGCTGGTTCCCCGCTCATTTAATATTGGCCGAGCCCAGGTTGACCAGAAACTGCTGAATTCCGATTCCAAACCGGCGGAAAAGTCCGGCAAAGCGACGGCGGACTTGGGCACGATCCAAAATCTCACTCAGTTCGATGGTTCATTCGAAAAAGATATCCAGGAATTCCGTGCCACCCCAGAAGTTAGTTCGCCCGAACTCACCCAGCTGAAAGAGAAGCCCAGCGTCGACACCCAGTCCGCGCAGAAAGCGGCCGCGAAGGCAAAAGTTGATAGCGCCATGGCGCTTGATAAAGAACTCAACGAAGTGCGCCAGCAACTGCTTTCGGACAAGCCGGATGTGCCGTCTTCTCGACCAAAGATCGCCATGGGCAAGAGAAACCCGGGCAAAACGGACAATCAAGAGATTGCGGATACGACCGGGAACGCCGGCGTTCCGGCCGGGTTCAGCAACCTCGATGCATTGTTAGCCGGTTCGGGACGACTCGGCAACGGCACCGCTCCGATCCTCATGCCGACGGATCTTTTGTTTGATTACGACTCCGCGGTCTTGCGGCCGGGAGCGACGGCGAGTCTTCAGAAACTAGGGCGTCTCATCCAGCAGAATCCCCAAGCGATCTTTAAGGTAGAGGGCCACACTGATTCTTTCGGGAGCGACCGGTACAATATGGACCTGAGCCAGCGTCGAGCCGAAACCGTGAAAGGATGGCTGGTCGAAAACATGAATATCGACCCGGATCGAATTCAGACCCAAGGTTACGGCAAAACCCGCTTGATCGTGCCTGGCGACCGGTCGGTTGAAGAACAGCAACTCAATCGCCGCGTCGAAATCGTTATCCGGACGAAGAAGAGCTAAAGCTTCAGGATTCAGAATTCAGAAAACAGGAGTCAGGAGTTGCAGCAGCTTTCCTATCGTCCTCGATCTCAGCTCCTGACTTCTGTCTCCTGAATTCTGACTCCTGTCTCCTGCCTCCTGTCATCTCCCAAATTTCATGGTCAGCTGCGCGACTCCTATCGAATGTTCCTCGATTAACCTTGCCACTTTTGCAGGCTCCTGATCAGAAGCGGGAGATAGCTTTGGAAGACTGAGCGCGTAGATCCGAAGCACGTAGTGATGGGTCGTCCCCGGCGGTGGACAAGGGCCACCATATCCGAGTTCGCCATAGTCGTTTTTACATTGAACGCTGCTGGCCGGCAAAGCTTTCGATCCTTTGTTGCCCGCGCCGGCAGGCAATCCTGAAACGGTCCCAGGAATATTCCACGCCACCCAATGCCACCATCCCCCCGGGGCTGGGGCGTCGGGATCAACCATTGTGATGGCAAAGCTTCTAGTGCCTGCCGGAGCTCCCGACCAATGGATCTCAGGGGAAATGTTTGCTCCCTGGCACCCGGACCCGTTGAACAAATTTTCCCGTGGCACTGTCCCTCCTTCACGCCACTGAGAGCTTACCAGACGAAATTCCCCGCCCTCCACGGACGAGAAAGAGCCAAGGGCCAGAAAACAACCGAGGACAATGATGAGTGGTTTCAAGATTTTCTCAGGGGTCATTCTTATGCGCTACCTGCTGTACGAGATAAACTCCAGGAGGGACCCATCCGGATCTCGAAAGTAAATCGAGATGCCGTCACCTCGGGCTCCGGACCGCGGGACCGGCCCAATTTCAATCTCGACGGTATGCTTTTTGAGGTGCTCCACGGCCTCGTCGATCCGGCCGGACCATTCAAAACAAAGATCACTCCCGCCGGGCGGGACCGGAATCTTCGCTAATGGGTTGGCTTGCACACCCGGACCGTGCAAATTCAGTTGCCCATTTTCAAAGCGGTACGCCCAACGCCCCTCTTTTTCGACAATCTCGACGCCGACGACATCGCGATAAAATCTGTTTGAACGCGCCCAGTCCGAAACGTGGACAACGCAATGATCGAACCGTGTCGGGAGGCTCACGGTAAACTAATAATGGCAAACCGAGCGCGTAATCCAGCGCAAACCGCCATAAATACCCCAGCGGCAAGGCGCCAGGCGCAAAGACCCTCTGGCTCCTCCCATCGATCCTTCACGCCACTACGCCGACACGCTCTCCCGCTATTCTGAGGGACGAAATTCCCCTGTTTTCGACAGCAGAATCGAAACCCAACGCGTGGCACGGAAATTGGACAAGATAATGACCAGAATCACCGTGAGCGGAACGCAGAGAAATGCCCCGACGATTCCCCAGATCGATCCCCAGACAATCAAGGAGAAGATAACCGTAAGCGGACTCAAGTTGAGGGTCTCCCCCATCACATTCGGCTCAACGACATTCCCCATCAGCTGGGCAATCGCGGTAATTCCAATTCCTATCACCAGAAACGGGCGCAGATCGTCAAATTGCACAGCAGCCAGAAGGGTCGGAAGAAGCGTCGCGAGAATGACTCCAATCGTCGGTATGAAATGTAAGATGAAAACGAGCAACGCCCAGAATTCGGCAAAATCCAGCCCGACGATGCGCATTAAGATGTAAGCCAACACCGCGCTGGTAAAACTGACGGCCGTTTTTACGCCAAGGTAAGTGTGAATGTCCCGATCGATCCGCCGAATGATCCGGATCGCATTTTTCCGGCGTTCCGGATCAGGAAACAGCGCTTGCACCTTTATTGGCACGAAGCGTCTTTCCAGCATGATGAACAAGCCATAAATGACAATCAGCGTGACATCCTCCAGGAGCGATGCCACCTGCTTTGCGACTGTGGCAAAGACCATCCGAAGATCGATCGTCCCCACCAATTGTTGAAGCTCGGGCGGTTCCTCAATCCCAAGTTTTGAGAACATTTCTGTCTGTAGTTGTGCCAGCCGAGCTTGGTACTTCGGCGCGGCTGCAGCGACATGGCGAGCGTTCTGGGCGACGATCTCGGTCAAGACAAAACCAAGACCAAAGATAATAGCAAACGCAAAGACGACTGAAATCGTCCTCGGTACCGAACGCCCGGGAAAAGGAATTTTCCGAATCAACCGGCTCAGGATGTCTACCAGATAGACAGCCAGCACCGCCATGACGAATGGAACAAAAAAGTGTTGCCCTTGGCTGAGCACATGAAAAGTGGAGATAACGATACCCAGCGTCAGAGCAACCGTGAGAAGTCTGCGCAAGTAACTTGCGCGCTTGCGGACCGAATCGATCATGGATTCACGTGGGAGATCTACAATTTGGTTCGATACCCCCATTTCTCAAACTGAAATCGGCACTCGCTGACCCACTTTCGCGCTTTCGATGGCCCCGAGCACCATCGCCAGGCTCTGGATATTGTCGGCGCTGCGCGTCTCTGCGGGTATTCCTTCCTCAATATTACGCAAAAATTGGTACATCACGCTAAAGTGCCCGCGAGCTTCCTTGGGATCGGGCTCCTCGGAAGGGACAAAACTTTCGGTTTCATAAAACAATCCGTCTGCCTTCTCTTTGTTCGCATATTCTCCCCGAATATCGTTCAGGCCGTCCCAGCAGATCGTGCCGTTCGTGCCGATGATCCGCCAGACACTATCCCAAGGGGTGCGTAATCCTTCAGAGCACCAACTCCCGCGAAAGGTGCATCGGATATCTCCGCTCATGCGAAAGATAGCGTGTGCCGATGCGCCGTGCTGCCACCAGGAACCTTTCGGATTCCATTCTTCACAATAGACCGATTCAGCGTTCGCACCGGTCAAGTAGCGTGCGGTGTCAAATGGATGGATGGCCATATCGGTTAACAGGATGCTGTCCATTTTCTCGCGGAACCCTCCGAAATGAGCCGGAACGAAAAAGTCAATATTTACCGTGGTGATTTCTCCGATCAGGCCTCGATCCAGCAGGCGCCGGATTTTGCGTACGCCCGGATGAAACCGGCGATTCTGGATGACCGCGTGAACGAGTTTATTCTTCTCTGCAAGATCGATCAGACGATAAGCTTCGGTCAGACTCATCGCCAGCGGCTTCTCTTCGAGCACGTGCAAACCGTTCGTCAACCCCTTTGAATCCACCTCGCCATGGGCGGAGGGAACGGTACAGTCGAAAAGCACCTGAGCCTGTACCTTTTGGATCGCATTATCCAGATTGTCAAACAAACGGGCGTCCAATTGGAACTGCGAAGCCCGCGCTCGCGCGAGCTCAAGATTCAAGTCGACGAGCGCGGAGATATGTATACCAAGCTCCTTTGCGCTTCGAATCCACTCCGCGCTCATCGCGCCGCAACCGACCATGATCGCTTCGAATTTACTCGGCATTCTTCATTTATTTCACAATCAAGCAGGCACGAGCCAGTACTTTGCACGCCGCGTGGATTGGTATCGGTTGCGCTCCTTATCAGCGAGACAAAAGTGCGGAGCCGTCGGATGGTTGCGCTATTTCCCATGAACGACAGATCCTGCGCAATCAACTGCCTGCGTCTTTCTCAGACCTCGAAGTTCGAGGCTTGCAATGCTGGCCTCTTTGTCTCGCCCGGTCACGGGATTCATCCCGAACGAGTAATCGATTCTTACGAACTCATCCTGGTTCGGACCGGAAGTTTGGTTTTGGGCGAGGAGACCATGGTCTTCACGCTTGAAGAGGGTGACACCCTTGTCCTCTGGCCGGGCCGTGTTCATCGAGGTGTCACACCCTATGCGTGGAACACCTCCTTTTATTGGGTGCACTTCTTTTTAGGAACAAAGGCCCCCAAACCTACGAACGAAGGCGTGTCGATCCCGCAGCACAGCTGCCTTCCCGAGCCTCTCCGACTGACGGAGTTATTCCTGCGATTCTTGGACGACCAGGAGCGCAACCGGCTTGACACAGATTACGCTTCAACTTTGGTCAAACTGATGTTGCTGGAAATCGGGCTACAGAACGGCCCCAACTTCTCGGCCGACTTGCGGTCGCAAAGTCTTGCCATTCAGGTTCAGGCGCTCATTACCCGTACATTTCATGAACCGCTCTCCACGTCGTTAATCGC
>JAFAKL010000267.1 GCA_019235445.1 Verrucomicrobiota bacterium
GTCTGGCCGGGCGCCGGCACCTTTGCCACAAGACCAATGGGGTAGGCGTGAATCGCCCGGGGGCTTTTGCCGAATATCTTTCCATACCCCAGACGAACGTTTGGCTCGCCGATCCAAAGATTCCCCTGGACGTCCTTTCGTGTTTTGATCCTCTCGGGAACGCGGTTCACAGCGCGCTTTCCTTTGACGTGCTAGGCGAAGATGTCTTGATCACTGGCGCCGGACCCATAGGAATTATGGCCGCAGCCATCGCCAAACATGCCGGCGCCCGTTTTGTTGTTATCACCGACCTGAATCCATATCGCCTCAATCTCGCCACAAAATTGGGCGTGACCAGGGCGGTTGATGCCCGAACGCTTTCGCTGAAGCAAGTGACGGATGACTTGGGGATGAAGGAAGGTTTCGACGTTGGCCTGGAAATGTCGGGAAGCGGCGAGGCGCTCAAAAGCATGTTGGCCGCCATGTGTCACGGCGGCAAAGTAGCGGTCCTGGGTATTCAATCCAAAGATGCGGCCATTGACTGGGATCCGGTCGTTTTCAACGGGCTTACGATCAAGGGGATCTATGGAAGAGAAATGTATGAAACATGGTATAAGATGACGACCATGATCCAGTCCGGCCTGGATATCTCGCCCGTGATTACCCACTGGTTTCCTTACCAGGAATTCGAAAAGGGTTTTCAGCTCATGAAGAGCGGCCAATCCGGGAAAATCATCCTCCACTGGAGCGAACCGTGAAAAGGTTGCCTGTGCAGTTAATGTCCTGTCCCTGAATAACAGGTATATCATGTGTGCGTTCCAGAAGCATCTCGAAGGTCAGCTTCGGGAAATCCAGCGACAAGGTCTCTACAAAACCGAGCGAGCTATCAGTACGCCGCAACGGGCTCATATTACTACTGCCGACGGCAAAGAAGTCTTGAATCTCTGTGCTAACAACTATCTCGGGTTGGCTGATCACCCGGAGGTGATCGAAGCGGCCAAAAGCGCGTTGGACCGCTGGGGATTCGGTCTCGCCTCGGTTCGTTTTATCTGTGGTACTCAGGTGATCCATCAGGAACTTGAGGCGGCACTGACCCGATTTCATCAAGCGGAGGCGACCATTCTTTACGGCAGCTGTTTCGACGCGAATGGAGGTCTGTTTGAAACAATTTTGTCGAAGGAGGACGCTGTGATCAGCGATGAATTGAATCACGCGTCCATCATTGACGGGATCCGGCTCTGCAAAGCACAACGGTACAGGTACCGGCACAACGAGATGAACGACCTTGAAGCTAAACTAATAGAGGCTCAAGGATCTCGTTTTCGATTAATTGCTACGGATGGCGTTTTTTCCATGGATGGCACGATCGCAAACTTGAGAGACATTTGTGACCTGGCCGGAAAATACTCCGCGCTGGTGATGATCGATGAGTGCCATGCGGCCGGGTTTCTCGGCAAAACCGGTCGGGGAACCCCCGAATACCATGGAGTGATGGACCGGATCGATATTATCAGCGGAACGCTCGGCAAGGCATTGGGAGGGGGGAGCGGTGGTTATATCAGCGGTCGCAAGCCGATCATTGATCTCCTTCGTCAACGTTCGCGGCCTTACCTTTTCTCCAACAGTTTGACTCCCTGCACGGTTGCAGCTTCGATTAAAGCGATCGAAATCGCTTCGCGTTCGACCGAACTCCGGGACCATTTAGAGGACAACACCCGGTTTTTTCGGGCGGGCCTTATGGAAAACGGGTTAGCTGTTCGAGCAGGTACCCACCCCATTGTGCCGGTCATGATTGGTGATGCGGCGCTCTCACAAAAGGTGGCGGATCGACTTCTGGCCTTGGGGGTCTATGTCATCGGATTTTTTTATCCCGTTGTCCCGCAGGGGAGCGCCAGGATTCGCACCCAGGTCTCTGCTGCTCATTCTAAAGAAGATTTACAGTTTGCTATCCAAAAATTTGCTGAAGTCCGGGAAGAATTCCGGCTGAACGCTGCCTGAAACGGGCTCCGGCGTTCAAGGTTCGGCGTTCCATTCAGAGGGGGTGCCGTCCGTCCCACTTTCCACCAACACACCCGGGGAAGAAGTCTTCGTCTCATGCTCTCAATCCTCGCCATCGTCGCTACTCAAGATCTTCTCTAAGAACGGCGTGGGTAAACAAATGTCTTAAGGTCATAGCGATCCAGTCGATAGCCTTGAGGATGTGCGCGAATATTTCGCGTCCGATCAGTTAGGTGTATGCGGGAAATCAAGGAGGAGCTGAAATTCTAAATGGAGGAGATTACGGTTCCTTCCTCGGGGCACGGGCGTGCGTTTTGCTAAGGATTAAGATTGCAAGTTGTAAATGATTCCGAGAGTCCAAAAACACCTATCCTACTCGTTCGCGACCGGTTTGGCGCTGTTTATCGTCTGCTTGATCTGCGTCTCGCAATGGAAAAGCTACGCTCCACACATCCACCAGGCGGTACCGACCTCGCCCTACCTGACACCCTGGACCGTGTTATCGGTGGGCGCATTAGGCTTGGCTCTCGCTCTCATCGCGGCTCCGGTTCGCAACCAGCTGCCAATTCAACTTATCCTCTCAAAGGCTCTCTCCGCTCTCGTGTTCTGTTTTGCTGCCGTTTTTCTCCTGGAATACGCCAGTGGAATCCATGTCCCGGACCTGGACATCTTTTTCTTGCCAGATCTGAGTGGTCAGCGAGTCACTCTCTATGCGGCTCGGCCTACCCCCCATAGCGCCACCACGAGTTTGCTTTTCGCCTCTGCCATGCTGATCTACCATCGGCAAACGATGTGGCAGAAGAGAGTGTTCCAAATCATTGTTTTGGCTGCGATCCTTTTGCCCGCGATCACATCAATTGGCTATCTCCTGCATTGGTTGTTCCGGGCCCATCGTTCTCCGGAACCCAGGGTCGGACTGTCGTTTCCAGCGGTCGTTCTCTATCTTACGCTCGGGTCCGGATTTCTCGGCTTGGCTTTCAGCTCAATCTTTGTAAAACCGGTCGTTGCCCCTTCCGCCAAGGTTGTCAGACGCTCGGTCTGAAGAAATTATCGCGCTCATGATCTCCCACGAAATCCAGGATTTTCCTTTGCATCTGCACCCGAAGCCTATGCATACACGGGCCGCCCGCTCGCACTGTAAAGTAGTGATTCGGGCAGGAATTAATATGCCTGCTCGAAATTTGACGCTCGACTTCTCCGGAGGTATTATCACGCCTTTCTGAGCGCCAACGCAGCTGGAGGAACTCAGTCGAGACCGAATTGGCGGTGGCTGCTCCGCGGGGTGACAGAAAGCCGTTCCGAGGATCAGAAGAACCTCGTGCCGATATAGCTCAGCTGGTAGAGCAGGTCATTCGTAATGATCAGGTCGTCGGTTCGAATCCGACTATCGGCTCGCCTTGGCGCGCTCGAATTCTTATCATCCCCTTGATTTTCAGGGTAGTCCTCGTGCTGCGGAAGCACCGAGGCGCTTCGCGTCCCTGCTTGACATCATCGTTCAATTTGGACTCTATCTGGCCATCACCGGATTTTTTGGAGCTCACCATGAAGCGCGAGCAAACTAGTTTGCAAAACATTTTATTGATGGAAGACGATCCCGAGGTTGTAGAATTTATGCTGAAGGCGCTGGATGAGAACGGGCTGGCGACCAGAGTTGCGGTCGTGGAGAACGGGGAGGAAGCGCTGAACTACCTTTACCGCAGGGGTAAATATGAAGCGCGTGCAGGCGGCGACCCCGTCGCCGTTTGGCTCAACAACAAAGTGCCGCAGGTCGACGGGCTGGAAGTGCTCAAGGCCATCAAGGCCGATGAACGTCTGAAAATAGTTCCTGTCGTGGTGCTCACCTCTTCGCGCGAGACGCCGCCCCTGGTGGAGTTCTATAAGCACGGTGTCAATGCCTGTGTGGTAAAGCCGGCGGACGGTACCGAGTTCAGGCGCGTGATCGAACACCTTGGAATCTTTTGGGGGGCCATCAATGAACCGCCGCCCTTACATCCGGGCTAGCCCGGAAACGTTCCGCGTTCAAACGTTCAGGAGCCGAAGACTTTGTCTGAGGCAACCGGCGAATCGTCTCGGTTTTGCCCGGTAGAAGAAGAAAAGCGGCAGCAGGGTAGGCAATGCGTCTCGCCTTGCTTCTTCTATGGCAGAGAGAGCACATGGTTTATGACCGAGACAAATTTCGAACGGCTGAACGGTTTGGCCAGAACCGCTCTGAACCCAAGTTGCTCGGCTTTCTTGAAGAGGTCGCTATCCGCGTAACCGCTGCAGAGGATCACCCGGGCCTCCGGGTCCGCTTCCAAAAGCAGTTTCAAGGCGTCTTCGCCGCTGAGCGCGTTGGGGATGGTCGCATCGAGCAGGACCGCTGCGAAAGGGTTGCCCTCGGCTTTGGCCCGGACAAATTTGTTCCAGCCCTCGACGCCATCAACCGCCACGGCACATTCGTAACCGAGGTTCTCCAGCATCGAGCTTATCACGCTCAGGATCATCTCCTCGTCGTCGATGACAAGGATCCGTCCGGCGGTTTTCACCACGGGAGCGGGGAGTGATATCGCCGGAGGCGCGGCTGATATCGCCGGAGGCGCGGCCTGGTGGGTTGCCGCCGGCAGTATGAGTGAAACAGTCGTCCCGCGGCCAACGGTGGACTCGATAGTGATCCGGCCGCCATGCTGTTGCATGATCGATTTGGCGGTAGCCAGACCCAGGCCGCTCCCGCTTGATTTGGTGGTAAAGCAAACCTCAAAGATCCTGTCTCGAATACTTTCCGGAATTCCGCTTCCCCTGTCCTCAACCTGGATTCTTACATACCGCCCGGCAGGAGGGCCAGCCGAGGCCGGGCTCTGCTCATCCACATTCTCGACGCGCACCAGCAGCCTGCCTCTTTGTGGCGTGGCTTCGCAGGCGTTAATCACCACGTTCTCAATTGCTTGCGTAAGCTGAGCCGGATCGCCAATGATCGGATATAAATCCCCCTGGTAGGAAAAGGCAGGCCTGAGCTTCGAGCCGCTGAGTGCCAGCAGAACAGCCGGGGTGACAACTTCCGCGACCTCCAGAGGTTGTTTAATCGGGGCTCCGCCTTTTGAGAATGTGAGCATGCGCCTGGCCAGTCTTGCGGCACGGTGGGCAGCTTGGCTTGCGTCGTCGAGGTACGTGGGCGAGCGCGCATCGAAGGCGGGCGCGGAGATCGCCAGATCTAAATTGGTGATAAT
>JAFAKL010000287.1 GCA_019235445.1 Verrucomicrobiota bacterium
GACCATTACACGGCGACGCGCCACCCAAAATGGGTGGCCCATGATGGGGCAGGCAAAGTGATCGGAACGCCCCCGTTCGAAGCCGGCTTTTACCAAACGCTATGCGTGAACACGCCCTACCGGGATTTTCTGAAGGAACACACGGCGGAAATCCTGGAGGCGTTTCCAACGGATGGTTTATTCTTCGACATCGTGCGGCCGGAGCCCTGCACCTGCCGGTATTGCCGCGAGAAAATGCTCACTGCCGGCCTTGAACCGAGCAATGCGGAGATCCGGGAGCAGTTCGGGCTTCAAACGATAAACGAGTTTAAGGAGGACATGACGCGCTTCGTTCGTGAACGGAACGCCGATTGCACTATTTTTTACAATGCCGGTCACATCGGACCGCGCCATCGCCCGGTCAAGCACGCCTATAGCCATTTCGAATTGGAAACGCTACCGAGCGGCCAATGCGATTGCCTTGGCCATACCGGCAAGTTCCACACCTCCTGGGGCGATTTTCATTCCTTCAAAAACCTTCCGGCGCTACGTTACGAGTGCCTCCGGATGCTGACCCATGGCGCCAAATGTTTGATCGGCGACCAGCTTGCGCCCAGCGGACAAATTGACCCCCACGTGTACCAGCTGGTGGGCGAAGTTTATCAGGAAGTTGAGCAGAAGGAACCCTGGTGCACAGGGTCTCGGCGGGTCACGGAGAAAGGGGTGCTCACCCCTGAAGAATTTACCGGCGGTGAAGCGGGAGTCCTGCCCGACGCGATCAAAGGGGCAGTCCGTATGCTGGAGCAAGGCGGGCATCAGTTTGACGTCCTGGGTTCCGCCAGCGACTTCGCGAAATACCGGGTGCTCGTGTTGCCTGATCAAATCCCAGTCTCTGCCGCCTTCGCCCGAACGTTAGAGGAGTACGTCGGGGCCGGTGGAAGTGTCATGGCCAGCTTTGCTTCCGGCATGGACGAACAGCAAACGCGGTTCGCAGCTAATTTATTTGGCGTGTCTCTGGTGCACCCGGGCCCGCGCGACTTGAGCGGGAACCTGGTTCGCGGTAAAGCCTGCGAGCGTCATGACTATTGCGAGTACCTTGTTCCGAAAGGCCCGATCGGGAACGGCCTGCCGCAAACCGAACACGCCATGTATCGGAGGGGCATGGCCATTCAGGCCGGGGCTGGGGCGGAAGTCCTCGCTCCAATGGTGAAATCCTTTTTCGACCGGACCTACCGTCACTTTTGCTCTCATCGGCAAACGCCTTCCTCAGGCGAGGAGGTTCAACCCGGGATCGTCAGGAAGGAACGTTGCATCTATTTTTCCAGCCCGATCTTTAGCCAGTTCAACGACAACGCCCCGCGTTGGTGCAAGCAGCTGGTCTTGAACGCCCTTCAGCTTTTGCTCCCGGAACCCCTGGTCAAACACGACGGGCCCAGCACGCTCCAGGTAACTCTCACTCAACAGGAAGGCCAGGGCCGCTGGATTCTTCACCTCTTGCATTTCATTCCAGAGCGACGAAGCGAGCAGCTTGACGTGATCGAGGACGTGATCCCGCTGTTTAAGGTCAAGGTTTGGGTGAAAGCGCCGGCGCCCGTTCGCGAGGTGACCTTAGTCCCCGAACAAGCGCCCCTGGCTTTCCGCAGAGAAGAATCCTACGTCGGTTTCGAAGTGGATCGAATCAACGGCCACTCGATGGTAAGCCTGACGTTTGGCTAAATTCTATTACCAATAGAAAGGAACAATCCTCCCAGGCTAAGCGGATATGAACTATATACGACTGCTAACAAAAGGAAGCGGAAGGGAAGTGTTTTTGACGAATACACCAGGGCTGACCGTCGATTGGGTGAAGGCCCATGAGATGGAAAGCGCCTGTTTTAAGGAGCACAAATGAAGTTTGGAGCGAGCACCTTTATCTGGGTTTCTCCTTTTTCCAACGCCACGCTGGATCTGGCGGACAAAGTCAGTCGGATGGGTTTCGACATCCTGGAGATCTGTATCGAAGATCCCAAAACCATTGATCCGGAAAGTGTTCGCAAAAGGCTGGAGAAGACCGGACTCCAGGCCCGCGTCTGCGGGGCGTTTGGCTCGGATCGCGATTCCAGTTCTGGTGATCCCGCAGTACGCGGGCAAGCCGTAGATTACATCAAGAAATGCATCGATTTCGCAAGGGAGCTTAAGTCGCCGATCGTTGCCGGACCGATGTATTCAGCGGTTGGTAAGACCCGCCTGCTTTCTAAAGATGAAAAGCAGCAGCAATGGCAATTGGCGGTCGAGAGTTTGCGCAAGGCCGGCGACTATGCCGGTGAGCACGGGGTTAAACTTGCCATCGAACCTTTGAACCGTTTCGAGACAGATCTCATCAATACTGTTGAGCAAGGTTTGGAGTTACTGGACCGGATTGCCATTCCTAACGTCGGGTTTCTGCTCGACACGTTTCACATGAACATCGAAGAAAAGGATGTCGCCGCGGCCATTCGCCGTGCGGGCTCGAAGATTTTCCATTTTCACACCTGCGAAAACGACCGCGGTACCCCCGGGACCGGGCATGTGGATTGGATCTCGGTTCGAGACGCGTTAAGAGACGCAGGTTACCAGGGGCCGGTGGTCATCGAAGCTTTTAACAGCGAGATCACAGAAATCGCGAGAGCCGTCGCGTTATGGCGTCCCCTGGCCTCAAGTCCCGATGCGCTGGCTGCCGGCGGATTAGATTTTCTCAAACGCCTCTTCAATGGAGACCAAGTTACTGATCCTCATCCTTAATGGGCTGACCCAGGCCGCAATTTTCTTCGTACTGGGGAGCGGCTTGACCCTGGCCTTCGGGCTGATGCGGGTGATTAACCTGAGCCATGGCGCTTTCTATTTATTAGGAGGTTATATAGGTTACTCGGTCGTCCATGCCACCGGGAACTGGCCTCTAGCCTTGATTGCAGGCGGCCTCTCGATTGCACTGCTTGGTTTCTTATTCGAGAGGACGATGCTCTTTCGCGTTAGAGGCGGCGACCTTCCGGAAACGCTGCTTACCATCGCGCTTTCCATGATCATTGCCGACGTCTCGCTGGCGATCTGGGGTGGCCACCCGCTCACTTTGAATGTTCCCGCATACCTGAATCCCCGGGTCACGATTTTTGGCATCACCTATCCAGGGTTCCGGTATCTCCTGATGGGCATAAGCGTCTTCATTGCGCTTTCGCTCTGGCTGATCCTTTACCAGACGAAGCTAGGCGCTGCGGTGCGGGCCGGCGTGGACGACCGCGAGACCGTGAGCGCTCTGGGCGTGAATATTGACGCGATTTACAGCCTGGTTTTCGTGCTTTCGGCGCTCCTGGTGGGAATTGCCGGCGTGCTAGGCGGCTCTTATCTACAGCTAAGTCCAGGTGGGGATACAACGATCCTGACCTACTCGCTGGTGATCATCATCCTTGGGGGAATGGGGAGCCTGCTTGGCACGGTGGTCAGTTCCCTGATCTTGGGACAGCTCCTTTCGTTTGGTCTGGCCTACGCTCCTCAATATTCCTATTTCCTGATCTTTGTTCCCATGGCCATCGTGCTGGCCATTCGCCCCCAGGGTTTGTTCGGGAGGGAACTGTGAGCGTGGTCTGGAAGGATCTGCGGCGGCTCGTGCTCGGCGTGGTGGCCGGCGGGTTGTTGATCCTGTTGCCATTTTACGCGGGCGAGTACACCGTCACGACTTTTGTGCGGATCATTTATTTTGGCTTTCTCGCTTTGAGTGTCGGTATGCTCGTCGGCCAGGCGGGAATGATCAGCCTGACTCAGACAGCTTTCTTCGGCCTGGCGGGCTACGTCATCGGACTTCTCGGGGCGGAGCGTGGCATGCCCTTTCCCTGGCGTGATCTGATCGCCATCGCAGCCGTACTGGTCATGGCTCTCCTCTTCGGTCTGGTTGCCATGCGAACCCATAAAATCGTTTTCCTCATGATCACCCTGGCTTTCGGGCAAATCTGCTGGGCCTTTGCTCAGCAAAACACCAGTCTTCTCCATGGCTGGGCCGGCATCCGCGGTATTCGGCCACCTGCGATCGCGGGGATCAATTTTAATCGGACATCGAATTTTTACTGGGCCTCGCTGCTGATCTTTGCCCTCGGAATCCTCGTTCTCCGACTCCTGGCCAGGTCCTCCTTTGGTCTGGCGCTTAATGGCATTCGAGAAAATCCGCGGCGGATGGCGGCCCTGGGATATCCGGTGTACTGGATTCGAGTCGCAGCGTTCCTCATCGCGGCCATTTATGCAGGGATTGGCGGGCTTCTGGCGACCTACAACACCGGCATTATCACGCCGACGACGATTCAATTGAGTCGAACGATCTGGGTTCTGCTGATGGTCATCCTAGGCGGCTCAACTTACTTCTGGGGACCGGTGGTGGGAACAGCCGTCGCCGTGTGGTTAGATGTTCTCCTCAGTGAGGGCACGGAGCGCTACAATACAGTCATTGGAGTGATCTTTGTCTTCGTCGTTCTCTTTCTCCCGGGAGGGATCTTGAGCATCTCAGACTCCCTCCGCGACGGGAGGGGCTTTCCGTTCTGGCGCAGATTATACGCTCGGAAAAACTCTGGTTGATAACAAAAAAAGGCCGGGTTAAAGAACATTCCCTGTTACCTTGGAAACTCCCCCCAATATTCTTCCGACAATGGAAAAGAAAATGTTCAAGAACCTGTTTGTCTTCCTTGCGGTGCTCATCGCTGCAAACAGCGATGTTCGATCCGCCGAAAAAGAAATTAAAGTCGGCTTCATCAGCGCTTTCACTGGCGTATTTTCTTCTTTCGGTCAGCAGCAGAAAGAAGGCGCCGTTCTCGCGCTGGAAGAGGCGAACTACACGGCCGGCGGAGATAAGATCACGGTGATCTATGAAGATGACCAGCTCGATAACGAGCAGGCCGTCACGAAGGCCAAAAAGTTAGTTGTCCAGGATAAAATCGACATTCTGACCGGCCTTGTCTCCGGGGATGAGGGTCTTTCCGTGGGCGACTATATGAAAGACAAGAACATCCCGGTTATCCCTATGTATTCGGCTTCCGAAGACATGACCATGCGCGCGTTTTACCCGATGATCGTGCGTGCGACCTGGACCGGAGCCCAGTCGATGGATGTGTTCGGCTATTGGCTCGCCAAGGTCAAGGGCTGGAAAAAGATCTACGCCATCGGCGAGGATTACTCTTATCCTTACAACCAGGGCGGGGGCTTCAAGCGCGGTTTCTTTCGTGGCGGCGGCGAGGAAGTCAAGACCGTTTGGCATCCCGTAGGAACAACCTCGGATTTCTCCTCCATCATCGCTTCCATCCCCACGGATCAAGGCTATAACGCTGTCCTTTACAATGGCGCCGGAGGCGATGCGGTTAACTTCGTCAAGCAGTACGTGGAGCTTGGCATGCTCCAGAAAATTCCCCTTATCGGCCAGTCCAACACTTTTGAAAAACCAGATGTGGAGTCCATGCCCGCCGACATTGTGGGCTCGCTTTCGGCCCACCATACTGCGGACGACCTGGCGACTCCTGCCTGGACGAAATTCAAAGAGGCCTATCATAAACGCTGGGGCCACGATCCTTCTGCGGCCTCTGAGTTTGCCTACTCTTCGATGCGCCTGATCTTGCGCGGCATCGACAGGCAGAAAGGCGATATCTCGGACAAGCCGGCTCTTGTCAAGGCGATGACCCAGGTTGATATGTCCGATGATCCGCGCGGTCCGGTGGCCTTGGATCCTAAATACCATTCCGCCATCGAAAACGTTTACATCCGGGAGGTGGCCAAGGACGACAAGGATCAGCTCTACAACAAAGGTCTTTGGACTGTCAAGAATGTCGGCCAGTTCGGTCCTTACGATCCGGAGCTTTACTTGAAGCAGCCTCCTGATACTGGAAGCTACCCGCCCGATACGCCGTCCGCATTTGCCCCTGAGATGTTGAAAGCCGCTTCTGAGTACCAGTACATCCCGTTCGGACAGTAGCCTGTCCCGGAGGGACCAAATGAAAGTAGCCTGGCACGAAGTGCCAGGAAACAAGAGAAAAGTGGGACCCCGTCCCGGAGGGACGGTTGATGGGTTGATGTGCTCACGAGTCCGAAAGATATTTTTCGAGGAAAGGAGCATGACACCTTTGGAGCAAACCTTGATCAACCGTCCCCACGGGACTAGAGGGATCTTTTTTCTTTTTTCCCGGCACGTCGTGCCAGGCTACCCTCGCTTTGATCCCTCCGGGATAAATACGCTGATGGGGCGCAGCCCCAGGAAAAAGACAAAAACACGGACGCGCGCTGAAGGCGCATCATAAATAACGTTATCTATGCGCAGCAATTCGTTTGGCCGTGCCAGGTTATGGTTGTTTAGGCGTTTCCAGCGTCGGATGCGATTGAGGGGGTGAAGTCACGGAAAAGCCTGGTCAGTTCGCCCTGGTGGCCACCTCCCTCTGCAAAAGTTTTGGGGGAGTTCATGCGGTGCGGTCAGCAGATCTGAAGGTTCCTCTAGGAGAACGGCGCGCGCTGATCGGGCCGAATGGCGCCGGTAAAACGACCCTCTTTAACCTCATCACCGGTGAATTGGCCGTTGATGCGGGCCGGATAGAAATTTTCGGCGTGGATATTACGCACAAAACGATTCAACAACGAGCCAAACTGGGGCTGGGACGCACCTATCAGATTTCCCAGTTGTTCCTGAATCTTACGGCGGAGGAAAATCTGTTTCTGGCCGCTGCCGCGGGTCGAGGAATGGAATTTCACTTTCTCAGACCTTGGCGCGCCCGTTTAAAGTTAATTCAGTGGGCTCACCAATGCGCTGAGCAGGTCAAATTGACCTCTCATCTCAGCAAGCGCGTTTCTGAACTTTCTCATGGCTTGCAGCGCCAGCTTGAAGTCGGCCTGGCCATCGCCATGCGCCCTCGCTTGATCATGCTGGACGAGCCGGCGGCCGGTCTTTCTCCCTCCGAACGGCCTGTCCTGACTAGCCTGATCAAGGGTTTATCGCGCGAGGTAACCTTGATCCTGATCGAACATGACATGGAAATGGTGTTGGACGTTGCTGATCGGATCACGGTGTTACAGCATGGTTCGGTGCTCGCGGAAGGGATCCCTGCCGAGATCAGGTCAAACCGAAAAGTACAAGACATCTATTTGGGGACTATCTATGCACGCCAGCTTGGTAGTAACTAACCTGCATGCTTACTATGGCAAGAGCCATGTCCTCCAGGGATGTAATTTGACCGTCGAGCAGGGATGTGTAGCGGTTCTCGGCCGAAACGGGATGGGTAAGACCACCCTGCTGCGCTCCATTATGGGCCTTACTCCGCCGCGATCCGGCGGCATCAGGTGGCGGGACAAGGAAATCACTGGCCAGAAGCCGTTCAAGATTGCTGGTCTGGGTATCGGTTATGTACCACAAGGCCGCCGCCTGTTTCCTTCGCTCTCGGTCGAGGAGCACTTAAGGCTCACCTATCGCCATAGGGGATTAGCAGCAGCCTGGACCCCTCAGCGGGTGTACGACCTCTTTCCTGAATTGGCGGACCGCCGCCAGCTCAGCGGTACCCGCCTGAGCGGCGGTGAACAGCAAATGCTCGCCATAGGCCGTGCCCTGGTCACTAATCCCTGCCTCATTTTGTTGGACGAACCGTCGGAAGGCTTGGCCCCGGTGGCGATCGAGCGTATGGTCGAGACTTGTCATGAGCTGCGCAAAGCCGGCATCTCCCTCTTGCTTGTCGAGCAGAATCTGCATGTGGCGGCGGCCCTTGCCGAACGGATCTACATCCTGGTCAGTGGTGTGACCGTCTATGAGTCTGCGGCAGAGACCTTTTTAAAAAACCTGGAATTACGTCAAAAATACCTTGGAGTGTAAAATTGCTAGGTAAGCAAAGCGTCCTCGCTTTGCCTCTTGAGCAACCCGGCGAAGCGACGACACTTTGCTTACATCTCCCCCATACACTAGCAATATGGCAAAAACGATCGCAGTGCTTGGCGCGTTGGATACTAAGGGGCAAGAGTTTGCCTTTCTGAAGACCGAAATCGAAAGGCGGGGTTGTCGCACGCTGGTAATAAATGTTGGGGTACTCGGCGCGCCTCTGTTTCAGCCTGAGGTCTCAGCGGAGGAAATTGCCGTGGCCGGGGGTGCGCCCTTGGCCGATCTGGTTGCCCGGCATGACCGCGGGCAAGCCATGGAAGTGATGAATCGCGGCGCTGCTGTCGTCGTCAGGAGGCTCTATGACGATGGCAAGTTTGACGGCATTATTTCGATGGGCGGTGGAGGAGGCACAGTAATTGCCGCGAGTGCGATGAAGGCTCTGCCGGTAGGGACTCCCAAACTGCTGGTCTCGACGGTGGCGTCGGGCGATACTGGTCCCTATGTTGGCACCACGGACATCGCCATGATGCCATCGGTCGTGGATGTCGCCGGTCTAAACCGGATTAGCCGCGTCATTTTCACCAATGCTGCCGGCGCCATTTGCGGCATGGTGACCGGCCAGCTCGAAAATCTTCCCCACGAAAAACCGCTGATCGCAGCGACCATGTTCGGCAACACGACCCGTGCCGTGGACATTGCGCGCAAGATCCTGGAGGAGCACGGTTATGAGGTGCTGGTGTTCCATGCCACCGGGACCGGCGGTCGAACGATGGAAATGCTGATTGAAAACGGTTATTTCGCAGGTGTGCTCGACATTACCACGACGGAATGGGCAGATGAAATCTGCAGCGGAGTGCTGAGCGCCGGCCCCGCCCGGATGGAAGCGGCAGCAAAGGCAGGCGTCCCCGAGGTAATCGCTCCGGCCTGCATTGATATGTGCAATTTTTGGGCGCCGGAAACCGTACCCGCTAAATACAAAGATCGCCTGTTTTACCAATGGAACCCGAACGTCACTCTGATGCGCACAACCATCGAAGAGAATGCCCGAATGGGTCAAATCTTTGCCGAAAAGCTAAACGCGGCCAAAGGACCTGTGGCTGTCTTCATCCCCATGGGCGGCTTCTCAGAAATAGACTGTCCCGGTCAGCTTTTTTGGTGGCCTGAGGCCGACCAGGCTTTCGTCGATGCCCTGAAAAAGCACTTGCGTCCGGATATTCCGGTGGAAATCAGCGATAAAGACGTGAACCACCCCGAGTTCGCCAGCCGTACGGCTGAAAAACTCCTCGAGCTTTTGCAGGAAAAATAACAGAAAATATTTATGGCCATATCGCGCAGCGAAATTCTTAAGAATCTGAATGCCAAGGTCAAGAAAGGGAAGCCTATTATCGGCGGAGGAGCCGGCACGGGTATATCGGCTAAGTGCGAAGAAACCGGCGGCATCGACCTGATCGTGATCTATAACACGGGGCGTTACCGCATGGCGGGTCGGGTTTCCATCACCGGCTTATTCGCCTATGGGGATGCCAACGCCATCATGATGGAAATGGCCGGAGAGGTTCTGCCGGTGGTCAAACGCACCCCGGTCCTGGCAGGAGTCAATGCGACGGATCCCTTCCGGGTGATGCCCTATTTCTTGAAGCAGGTCAAAGAGATCGGTTTCTCCGGTGTCCAGAATTTTCCAACCGTCGGTTTGTTCGATGGGAAGATGCGCGCCAATATGGAAGCCACTGGGTTGGGCTACGACAAGGAAGTCGAAATGATTCGGTTAGCGCACGAGATGGACCTGCTAACCACGCCGTACGTGTTTAATGAAGACGAGGCTCAGGCTATGGCGCAGGCTGGTGCGGACCTGGTGGTTGCTCACATGGGCCTGACCACTGGAGGCATGATTGGCGCCGCGGTTGCGATGACGCTTGACGAAGCCATTGACAGCACGACCAGGATTGCCGCCGCAGCTCGCAAAGTCCGCAATGACATCCTGGTAATCTGTCACGGAGGTCCATTCGATGAACCGGAAGCCGTCGGTGAAGCGCTACCGCGAATGCCTGGAGTGCACGGCTTCTATGGCGCGACCAGCATGGAACGTCTCCCGGTCGAGCGCGGGATTACCGAACAGGTCCGCAAGTTCACCGAAATGAAGACAGCACCATTGCAGTGAGAAAGCCTTCAGAGCTCTGCCTAGGCGCATCCGAATTCATCTGCATGATCGTACAACCGCCGATCAATCGCTTCGACTCAATGAAAGCGTCGTCGATCACCGTGCGCACCCTGCACCCCTGCACCCGCCGAACGGTGAACCGTGAACGGCGAACAGTAAACGCCAAAGGCATCAGCGGGGCTTCCTACGCTTTATAAAATGTGCCACCCACGAAACTTTTGAAGCAGCCGCTTCGTTTTCCGATATCAGCGTTGAGAGCCGGTGCTGAAGTTCTTCAAAGTTGCGGTCCTCCTTTTCTAAGGCATGGGATAACAGGTTGGCGATCATGTAATCCAGCATCAGATTTGAAACCTTCTGCATAAAGTCGGTTTCGGGAGCCTCTTGCTTCCGTAAGATCTCGAGATAGCGGTTCAGTTCGGACCAGAGATTGCTGAGAACAGCTTGCCGGGAAATCTCGGCCGCGGCCCGGGTGGTTCGCCACAATTGAATGGAGTAAGCTGTATAAATCATTGTCGATAAGGTCACGATCGCAGTCAGAACTAATGGGATATAGGTGTTCATGAGCCCTTTTTTTTTGGTGAAACTGGAAGATTTCTGAATCAAAGCCAAGCCCAAGGCCAGTTTTTTGGCCCGGAGGGACCAGACGAAAGTATCCTGTCCCGGAGGGACTAAGCGAAAGTAGCCAGCACGAAGTGCCTGGAAAAGGAGAGAAAAGTGGAACCCGTCCCAGAGGGACGGTTGAACTGATCACTAGTACTAGTCCCATAGATATTTTTCGAGGGAAGGGAGAATGACACATCTGGAGGAAACCTTGATCAACCGTCCCTCTGGGACTAGACGCGTCTCTTTCTTTTTTCCTGGCACTTCGTGCCAGGCAAGCCAGGCACGAAGTGCCTGGAAACAAGAAAAAAGTGGACCCGTCCCGGAGGGACGGTTGATGCGC
>JAFAKL010000122.1 GCA_019235445.1 Verrucomicrobiota bacterium
CCGGAAAAGATCGCCAAGCATCCACAGACTGTCGCGCACAACCCGCACGCGAGAGGCCGGCGAATTCGTCCAATGGACTGGCACCTCCACCGTCGAGAAGCCCATGGCCTGAGCCAACAATAAAACCTCAACGTCAAAGGAGAATCCGTCGATTCGCTGCCGGCCGAAGATCTCGTTTGCCGCGCGATGCCGGAAGCCCTTGAATCCACACTGGGTATCGCGAATCTGTAATCCCGTCATCTTGTGCACCATTCGATTGAAGATTTTGCCCATCCACTCTCTGCTACGGTTCTGGTGTACGAGGATGCGCGTTTCCGGGTGCTGACGATTGCCAACAATGAGGTCTATGGACGGATCTTTCCGAAATCGCAAAAGACTCGCCTCCAAATCCTCGAGCGGCGTACTCAGATCGGCATCCGTAAAAAAAACAAAATTACCCCTGGCGCGCAACATACCGCTGCGGACCGCGAATCCTTTCCCACGTCTCTCGTGATGAGTTAAGACCACGATCTGGGAAGCAGATCTGGCGGCATTTTCGGCTAGAACGAAAGTCCCGTCTTCACTCGGCTCGACGACAATGATGATTTCATTGGAGAAATCCCACGAACGACGATGCTCTTCGATCTGCCGAAGAGTTCCAGGCAACCGATCCGCCTCGTTGTATGCGGGGATTACAAGTGAAAGGAGAGGTCGAATCTGGTTGGACATATCGCGTTCTTCGCATATATATCTGCGCCTCTTCCCTAAAGGCTCAGAAATGGCGAAACGTCAACTCCTATTTCCGGCGCTGATCCTGCTCCTTGCAGCCTTGGTTCGCCTTTCGCATCTGGATATAAAGCCTCCGCATTTCGATGAAGGCATCAACGGTTGGTTTTGCGATCAGATGTCGAAAACCGGGTATTATGCCTACGACCCCACTAATTACCACGGACCACTCCATTTCTATGTTCTTTTTGTTTCGTTAAAACTCTTCGGTCGCAATCTCTGGGCGTTGCGGCTTCCGGTCGTCTTGGCAAGCCTGATCGCCATTTTCTGGATCTTTCTTTTCCGACCGTTCTTCAGCCGGACCATTTGTTATTTAGCTGCACTTGGCATGGCCATTTCTCCCGGATTCATTTTTTACGACCGCTATTCCATCCATGAATCGTGGATGGTTCTCTTCCTGATCATCACCTTCTGGGGAATTCTCGGCGTCTCCATGACCCGGAAGCCGAGATATTTCTGGAGCCTTACCATGGGAGTGACGGGAATGATTTTGACCAAGGAAACATACATCATTCACCTCGCCGCATTTGCGGCCGCGGGTTTTATCGCGCTGATAGGGAGCCGGCTGACCACCAAGCCAGCATGCAAGCAGCCAGCCGAGCCTCTTCCTTTCCGACACGTCGCCGCAGCAATCCTGGTGGGAGCGTTGTTAATCGTCTTTTTCTATTCGGGAACCTTCAAAAACTGGAACGGATTGGCAGGACTATACCAGACGTTTCTTCCTTGGACGAAAACCGGCATCGACGCCGCCGGACACGGCAAACCTGATTTCGACCTCTTCCCTCTGGCTCCCCCTTTTCTGGCCAATGTCCCGTTTTTTGAAAAATTTGCCAACCTCAAATTGAATTGGTACTGGGTTCGTCTGCTTCTGGACTACGAATGGTTCGCTCTCGCGGGTCTTTTGTTTTCAGTGCGTTTTCTCTTCGGTGGCCTGCCCGCCCTGCGATATCTTGCCCTGTACGCTCTGTGCGTCCTCTTTGCTTACAGCATCATTCCCTACAAGACTCCCTGGTGTATCATTTCCATCGCGTGGCCTTTCTTATTTTTGGGAGCAGCTCTCATCGAATTTGTTGCGGAACGGCTCAATCGGCTGGTCGCGGTTTTGGTCAGTTTGCCGCTCTTCGCTCAGGCAGCCTGGAAGTCGTACGACTTGAACTTCGTGCGATACGATAACCCTAAGGACCGGTACGTGTATGTCCAAACCGATCGTGAATATCACACCCTTGTCGATCCGATATTGGCCAAGGGCGCTAAGGATCCCGGCTCGATGCATGAAATTTCGGGCCTCATCCTGTTGCCGAGTTATTTCCCCCTCCCCTGGGTGCTTGGCGATTTCCCCAACATTGGGTACTACACCAGTGAAGTTAGCTGGCCCGAGAAAATGGACGCTGACTTTATCGCCGTCGAGAAAGATAAAGCGGACGACTTGGAAAAACGACTGAAAAGCAGCTATTTCAAATCGGATTTTCGCCTTCGTGACGGGATGGATCCGTGTCGCGCTTTTTTCCGTTACAAGACATTCCGCGACCTTTATCCGGGTCGCACCCCGGAATTCGAGCCAAGTCAACCGAACGGATGAATCTCTCGCTCCTCGTTCTCTGCTGGGTCGCTCTTTCCACGCTCCTCGGGATTTTCTTTGGCTACTCGTCTCTTGGATTAACAAGCTCGACTGCCATTGCCTCGCTCGTACTCGGTTTTCTTTTGGCCGGGGTACCATTGTTTCTGCAACGAGGTTCAAATCGACTTGAGACGCCCGACCGGCGCCAGATTGTGGCCTTCGCGATCTCGATCTTTTTTCTCGTCTTCGCCGTCCGTGAATTCAGTCAGGCCATCTTCGTGGTGAATGACGAAGTCCGGGTTATCTCTCCAAACAATCTCGGAGACATCTGCCTTCATCTCACGCAGATCAACTATCTGGCCAGCGGGCCTCATTTTTGGCCTGAGAACCCAATCTTCGCGTTCGATAAGCTGCGTTACCCGATCGGAGTGAATGTCTTCAATGCCGAACTAAAACTGGTTGGGATCGATACCAAACTGGGGATCGTCCTGTTTGGCTTAGTTGGTTCGCTGATAACTTTGCGAGCCCTTTACCTGTTTAACGGCTCGTTCGGAGTTGCCGCGTTTCTTTTCAACGGAGGACTGGCTGGCTTTCTGTTTTTCCAAACCTATGCCTTGAAGGATTATCAGGCTGATGTGGCGTGGAAATCCATTCCGCTGGCCTTGTTCGTGACCCAACGAGGCCTGCTTTATGCCATTCCAGCAGGTTTGCTCCTGCTCCGTCATTGGCGAACTACGCTGCTCGACAGACGCCGGGAGCAAGGGATCCCTGCGTGGACCGAATTGCTCCTTTATTGCACCATGCCGCTTTTCCATCCCCACACATTTCTTTTTTTGTCCTTTCTTTTGTTGTTTTGGTTCCTGTTCGGAGATCCGAACTGGCGGACCCATTTTCTTCGCTTGATCCTGTTGTCTCTCATTCCAGCAACTTTCTTTGCCTATGTTGTTACCGGATTCTCGAAAACGGGGGCAATCGGCTGGAAGCCGGACTGGATGGCCGGCCCCAATGAGGCTCCCTGGTGGTTCTGGCTCAACAATTTTGGCCTGTTTTTGCCGGCTTCACTCGCACTTTTCATTTACCTGCTGTTTCCTTCCAAACCCCTTGCGCGCGACGCAAAACAGAGAATTCGGCTCATGTTCTTCCCCGCCGCAGCCGTCTTCCTTGCTTGTTCCATGATCAAGTTTGCACCCTGGGAATGGGACAACACCAAGCTCTTCTTCTGGGCCTATATGGTCATGATGTTCTGTTTATGGGAAGCGTTCCTGACCAAATGGCATCCCCTCCTGCGCGCTCCTGTCATCTTTGGGCTTTTCTTCTCCGGCTTTATCAGCCTGGTAGGCGGAATCTGTGCCAACCCCCAAGGCTATGGTATTGGACGTGGGAGCGATTGGCGTCAGGTGGCGGACGCGACCCGTTCATTCAACCCGAACACCGTCTTCGCGACTTACCCGACCTACAATCACCCGGTTATGGTTAACGGGCATCGCGTAGTGATGGGGTTTCCGGGCCATCTCTGGAGCCACGGTCTTAATTATCAACCAGTTGAAATTAAACTTGTGGCGCTCATGAATTCCGGGCCGGGTTGGCAAAACCTCACCAGGGAACTCGGGGTCGATTATCTCTTCTGGGGCCCGTTAGAGCAGGCAGCTTATCCCGGTTCGCAAAAAGAATGGGAAAAAGAGTGCCGTCTCGTGGCCGGAGGTTCATGGGGCAGCATCTACGACCTCCATAGTTTTTCCGAAGGCGACGCTTCACAGCGCGCGGCGGAGGCGGCCAAGCCGCCTGGTCAAGTTTCGCCTCAATAGGTCCCGTTCTCTGGTTATTGGCAGATTGCGTCAGACGGCTCTGTTGAGTTGTCGTTGCCTCTTCTTGATCCGGTTCGCGTTTCGGTGGACGCTGACGCCATGGCGTCTTTCGATCTCATTGTTCTGGGCGGGGGCCCTGCCGGCTATACCGGAGCGATTCGGGCCGCTCAACTCGGCTTGAACACCGCGATTATCGATAAGGGCGACGTTCTGGGAGGCACCTGTCTCAATATTGGTTGCATTCCAAGCAAAGCGCTTCTGTTGTCGTCGGATCACCTTCATTTTGCTCGGCACAAGGCCGCTCGGCACGGACTCATATTTGAAAACGTCAGCCTCGACCTGACGCAGATGATGAAGCGGAAAGACAGCGTCGTTCGGCAACTCACCCAGGGACTTGAATTCCTGATGAAGAAAAACAAGATCACCCGGCTTTTTGGGATCGGGCAAGTGGTGGCTCCGGGAAAAGTTATCCTGACCAAGAAAGATGGTAGCCAGGAGGAGCTTCAAGGAAAACACGTTGTCCTTGCGACCGGCAGCGTGCCGGCTGAGCTGCCGAATATTCTGATCGACCGGCAATCGGTCGTCACAAGTGATGAGGCTCTCTCTTTTGCTCAGGTACCGAGCGAGTTGGTCGTGGTCGGCGCCGGCGCAATCGGGCTGGAGCTCGGCTCGGTCTGGTCAAGACTCGGTGCAAAGGTCACTATCATTGAATTCTTACCGAGAATCGCAGCCTTTTTTGACCCGGATGTCACCCAGACGCTGCAAAAGGCGCTCGAGGCCGACGGCATCAAATTTCTTCTGGAAACGACCGTCACCTCTGTCGCCTTGTCCAATGGCAAAGCTACCGTAGAAGGCATGAACAAGGCAAAAGAGAAGCTCCAGCTTGGCGCGGACAAAGTTCTCATCGCAGTCGGACGCAAACCGTATCTCGAGGGGGCGGTCACCAAGGATCTCGGCCTGAAGTTGACCGATCGTGGACGCGTCGCGGTCGACGAGCGGTACCGCACCAACGTCCCCGAACTCTATGCGATTGGGGATATCATTGAAGGACCAATGCTTGCGCACAAGGCAGAGGATGAAGGGGTCGCATGCATTGAACGAATGGCGGGAAAAGCCGGTCACGTGAACTATGACGCGATCCCGAATGTCATCTACACCAATCCCGAAGTGGCAGGGGTCGGGCTCACCGAGGATCTCGCCAGGCAAAAAGGCATAGCCGTCAAGATAGGCAAATTCCCATTCGTCGTCAACGGTCGGGCGCTGGCTAACGACCAGAGCCAGGGATTTGTTAAGATTCTGGCTGATCCTAGAACAGATAAATTGTTGGGGGCTCAGATTATCGGTTTCGGCGCCTCTGAACTTCTCCCTGAGGCAGTGACTGTCCTGGAATTTGGCGGCAGTGCCGAAGACGTGGGGAAAACGGTTCACGCCCATCCGACGATGAGCGAGGCAGTAAAAGAAGCGGCTCTGGCCGTCAGCAATCAGGCGTTCTCGATTCCGCCTGTACCGCAAGGACCGCGTCCGGCGGCTGTCGCACCGGAACGATGAGGTCAATGCCGGCCGCAAAAGTACGCGGTGCTCAAAATGGCCGAATTGCTCAACGGGGTTCTCCTCCGGCGCTTCAGGCATTCTGATACCAGCCTGATCCTGACCTGGTTCACGGATCTTCATGGCAAAACAAAGACCATAGCGAAGGGCGCACTCCGGCCAAGCAGCGTATTTGCGGGGAAGCTTGATTTGTTTTATCACTGCGATCTCCTGCTGACCTATTCGCGCAAGACCGACCTTCATCTGCTGCGGGAGGTTTCAATCAAAGACACGTTCGAAAAAATTAGGACGGACTACCTGAAAACCAGCGCGGCTTCCTATTTTGTCGAATTGATCGAAAAGGTCACCGAACTGGACCATCCCGCACCGGAACTGTATGGTCTGCTTTTGCGCGCTTTGGGCTATCTGGAC
>JAFAKL010000148.1 GCA_019235445.1 Verrucomicrobiota bacterium
AACTCATTCACAGCGTATGTTTAACCTCCCGTGCACCCCCTGGTCCAAGGATCTTTTCAAAATCGTCCTCGTTCTCGTTCCTGTCCCGGAGGGACCAAACGAAAGTAGCCAGGCACGAAGTGCCTGGAAAATAGAGAAAAGTGGGTCCCGTCCCGGAGGGACGGTTGATCCGACGGTCAAAAATCGCAAACGACGACGACGACGAGAACGATTTGGAGTCGCAGGGCTCCCCCCTTCCTCCGCGTCCTCGTCGTCGTTTTCGTTCTCCGCTTCGGACAAGGAGCATGAAACATCTGGAGGAAACCTTGATCAACCGTCCCTATGGGACGAGACGCGCCTTTTTTCTTTTTTCCAGGCACTTCGTGCCAGGCTACCCTCGTTTTAATCCCTCCGGGATAAATGCGTCACGGCACCTCCGTGCCGCTGCCATAAGTTAACGCTTATGGGGCGCAGCCCCAGAAAAGAAGCAAAACACGGAAACGCGCTGAAAGCGCGTGACCAAACGCACCGGTCTTTCGACGCTTAGAGGGCTGAGTGAAGGCAGGTCGATGACACTGGATTACTTGGCCACGCCGCTAAACAGCGTGCGACTAAGAAATCGCAAGAGCGACTTTCAAAAGATACCCACTCGCTGCTATACTTAGAACGTTAACCCCCCAGAGTACCACATCCAAGATCCCATGCCTGTTCTAGGCTGCATCGCAGACGATTTCACCGGCGGAACCGACTTAGCCAATAATCTGGTGAAAAGCGGATTTCGAACGGTCCAAACGATCGGTATCCCGAAATCGGCGACAAAGCTCGACCAGATCGACGCAGTGGTAGTCGCGCTCAAGACGCGTACCTGTCCCGTCGAGCAGGCCGTGGGCGAATCCGCCGATGCGCTCCATTGGCTGCAATCGATTGGATGCCGGCAGTTCTACTTCAAATATTGCTCCACCTTCGACTCGACCCCTCGCGGAAATATCGGCCCTGTCATCGAGCTCCTTCTGCGAGAAATCGGTGCCTCTTTTACCATTGCTTGTCCGGCCTTTCCGGATAACGGGCGGACGGTCTACCGCGGCCATCTTTTCGTGCATGACCAGCTATTGAACGAGAGCGGCATGCAGCATCATCCTCTTACCCCCATGACAGACGCAAACCTCGTTCGAGTCTTAGGCGCTCAGACGAGCTTGGCGGTCGACTTGATCCGGCTCGATCTGGTTCGGCAAGGCGAGAAAGCGGTTTTGCCTTCCTTTGCATCGATCGGGAGCCGGCCAGGTAGGGTTGCTATCACTGATGCAACTTCCAACGACGATCTCCTCGTTCTGGCAGGCGCGGCCAGAGATTTAAAATTGGTGACTGGCGGTTCCGGTCTCGCCCTGGGACTAGGCAAAAACTTCGATCTGCCAGCGGGCCGGGCCGCCAAAGCGATCACCCCAGCCGGCCGGCGTGCCATTTTGGCCGGCAGCTGCTCCCGGATGACGCTCCGGCAGATTGAGCTGGCGAAGAAAGCCTACCCTCATTTCAAGGTCGCACCAGGAGAGCTGGCCGCGCATTTCGATGCCACGCTCGAGCGCGTACTTCGCTGGGCGAAACAGCATCGTGCCTCTCCAGATCCGCTCCTGGTCTATACGAGCGACCCCCCCGAGGAGATAGCGTCAAACCAAAAAATTCTGGGTGCCAGGCGCACGGGCGACTTATGCGAGAGCTTTCTCGCAGCGGTGGCCGAAAACTTTGTCAGTGATGACATCTTGCAGCTCATCGTGGCGGGTGGCGAGACGTCCGGAGCCGTCGTCACAAAGCTTGGCTTGGACCTTTTGCGCATCGGACCCGAAATTGATTCCGGAGTACCATGGACATTAGCTTCTGGCGCCAAGGGAGAAATTGCGCTCGCGCTGAAATCGGGGAACTTCGGGTCGGAAGAATTCTTCGTCAACGCATGGCAATTGCTTGGATCCCCGAAATGAGCGCCGAAGCAAAACTTCGAGATCGAATCGTCGTCATCGGTCGGAGTCTTTACCGGCGCGGATTGAGTCCAGGCAGCAGTGGCAACATCAGCGCTCGCCTGGAAGATGGCTGGTTACTGACTCCCACCAATTCTTGTCTCGGAGAACTCGATCCCGGCAGCCTCTCAAAATTAGACTGGAAGGGAAGCCTTATTTCCGGCGGCAAGCCCAGCAAGGAATATTTTTTGCATCTCGCGATGTATCAAAAACGACCACAAAGCGGCGCGATCGTGCATCTCCACTGCAGCTATGCCGCCGCGGTCTCTTGTCTGGATGGGCTCGACCCGGCAAGCTGCATTCCCCCCATCACGCCTTATTTCGTCATGCGGGTCGGAAAATTACCGCTCATTCCTTACTTTCGCCCAGGCGACAAAGCATTGGCCGCCCAGATCGCGATGCAGGCGGAAAAACATGCCGCTCTACTGCTGGCCAACCATGGACCGGTTGTTTCTGGCCAAGACCTCGATTCAGCGATGTACGCAGCCGAAGAGCTCGAGGAAACCTCTAAATTGATGCTTCTGCTGCATGGCCGGAAAATCCGAACACTGGACAATTCACAAATCCAACAACTAGGCGAAACTTTCGGAGCAACCTGGGGATCGTAGCACTGGATCCTTGGGTATTGCGATGATGCAAATAGCAAAGAACCGATCGATCCCCCTTTCCACTGACAAGCCGGCAATCGCTCTGACGCTGACCCCGACAACTGCCCTATGCCTCGATTTGACGCTAACCTGACCTGGCTCTTTCAAGAAAAGTCGTTCTTCGAGCGCTTCGCAGCCGCCGCGAATGCCGGCTTTACAGGGATTGAAATCTTGTTTCCCTACGATCACCCTGCCTCGGAGATCCGCGCGGCTCTGCAGGCCAACGGCCAGGAGTTGGTCCTGTTGAACGCGCCGCCGGGAGATTTTGCCGCTGGCGAACGAGGCTTGGCGGCGGTACCCGGTCGAGAAAAGGATTTTCGCGAAATGTTTGGCCAGGCGCTGGATTATGCGGAGACCTTGGCTTGCCAGCGAATCCACGTAATGTCAGGAATCACCAGGGACGTGAATCCAACAGAGGCGGATCGCACCTTCTTAGCTAACCTCGAATACGCGTTACAAAAGGTGGAGCACTCCGGCGTTACCGTTCTCCTCGAACCAATCAATCTACGGGATTTCCCGGGCTATTACCTGACTACCGTTGAACAGGCGGATCGCGTCCTCCAGGAACTCAGGCATCCCTCGCTCAAAATCCAACTTGATTGGTATCACACCCAGATCATGGGTGGCGATCTCGCGCGACGAACGGAGAAGTTCTTTTCCGAAATCGGGCACTTCCAACTGGCGGGAGTTCCAGATCGAGCAGAACCGGATTCGGGCGAAGTCTATTTTCCGTACCTGTTTCATTTAGTCGACTCCCTTCATTACGACGGATGGATCGGGTGCGAATATCGACCGAAAGGCCGGACCGAAGACGGTCTCGGCTGGATTGCGAAAACGTCTCATGCCGGCAGCACATAAAGTTGGATTTGCGGGGCTGGGCGCCATGGGAATGGGAATGGCCACCCAGTTGTTAAAAAAAGGGTTTCAGGTTGCGGCGGTGGACGCCCGGGCTGAGATCAAGGAGCAGTGGACCAGCGCAGGGGGCCAATGGTGCGACTCCCCGGCTGACGCTGCTATTGACGCTGACGTCTTCGTGGCGATGGTCGTCAATGCCGAACAGATTGAATCGGTTTTGTTTGGCAGCAAAGGAGCTCTGAAGAATCTCCGGCCTGACGGAGTTGTCATCGCCACGAGCACTGTTTCTCCCGCCTTCAGCCGAGAACTCGGGAAACGTCTCGCCGAGTCAGGTCACCTCTTCATTGACGCCCCGGTGAGCGGCGGGGTAATCGGCGCCGAATCCGGATCTCTCTCCATTATGGCCTCTGGGAGTGATAAAGCGTTCGAAACCGGAGAACCGGTTCTGCAGGCGATGGCAGCGAAAATTTATCGGATTGGTACCGAACCGGGCCTGGGATCGGTCGTTAAAACGGTCAACCAGCTGCTGGCGGGCTCCCATATCGTGCTTGCGGCCGAGGCCATGGCTTTTGGTACTCGCGCCGGAGTCGATCCTGAGATGCTTTTTGATGTCATTTCGCATAGCGCGGGATCTTCGTGGATGTTTAACAATCGCGTCCCGCACATGCTGAAGGGGGACTTCACGCCGCTGAGTGCGGTGAACATCTTCGTTAAAGATCTCGGCATCGTCCTGGAAGTTGCGCAGGAACTGAAATTCCCGCTGCCGATGGCGGCGCTTGCCCATCAAATCTTTCTCGCCGCCGCTGCTGCGGGACTGGGAGGTCAGGATGATGCCTCTGTCATCAAGCTGTTTGAAGCGGTAAGCGGCATTTCTGTGGTCAGGAAGAGTTAGGGCATTCGGTGTTCAGCGTTCACGTTCGCCCCGTGCTTCATTTCTCGGTTTGGCGGTTGGGCTGCGTTCAGGGGGTGCCGCTGGGAAGAAGCAAAGCCCGGGACGCCTTGCCTACATCGCTGACTTCGAACGCGGTTGATCGGGTCGAGTCACGGCGATCGCGCATCGTGACCTTCCCACACCGTCGGATACGCGGTTTTCCGCATCCGGCGGTTGAACCCGGCCAGCTGCGGATTTTATCCCGCTGCGTCCCTGCCATGGGCGTTCAGCACCTTCTTGACCCTGGTGCATGCTCGCTTGCCCTCGCTGGTTCCTTCAAGCGGAATCCATCGCTTTACTCTTCCCCGGGTGACCCGCCTCAGTGACCGCTGAACTGTGAAACTGTGAACGGCGAACGGTAACGCGGCCGCCGCAGGCGGCCCGGCGGCCTACCCCCGAAAACGACGCGATTTTTTGCCCAGCGCGCTTTGCACCATGAGCAATTCACTGACATTTTCGGTCGTGAACAACCCGATCAGCCGGCCCGCACTGTCGACCACTGGCAACGCGGAGACATTCGCCTCCTTGATCTTGGAAAACGCGTGCTCGAGACTCATCTGTGGCAGGAGCGTTGACAATCCCGTGATCATGACCTCGCTCACCGGCGTCTCAGGGCCGGCTTTCCGCAAGGCTACCAGCAGGTCGTGCTTGGTCAGGAGACCGGCAAAACCGCCGTTAACGTCCAGCACCGGAAACTCGTGTTGAGAACTGCCGAGCAAGGCATCCACGGCCTGATCCAAAGTCGCCTGGTAATTCAGCGTGTCGAATCGAGTGACCATCGCACTCGAGACCGGAATCCCAGACGTTGCGCGTCGCATTTGCACGAAGGACGATTCACTTTCTGCGCCCAGGTAAATGAAGATCGCAATAATCGCCAGCGTAGCCGGGCCTTTGCTGAACGCCCAGACGCCCATCAGCAGCGCCAGCGCCTGCCCTACCGTCGCGGCAATCTGGGTAGCACGCTCGTAGCTGAACCTGGTGGCGAGCAGCGCGCGAAGGACCCGGCCCCCGTCCAAAGGAAAAGCCGGAATCAGGTTAAAGAGGACCATCATCACGTTGGTATAGATCAACGCCATCATTGCGTTGAACCTCGTCGGATCCAGTAATTCGTCGGAATCCAGGTTGCCAGTCACGGCTAAAACAAACAGCAATGTACTTGCGATCACTACATTCACGAGCGGACCGGCGATCGCCACCACCAATTCCTGGACCGGCTTTTCCGGCATCCGTTCAATGCGCGCAACGCCGCCGATTGGCAGCAAGGTGATATCCACGGTTCGTATCCCATAAGCCTTTGCCGCAAACGCGTGGCCAAACTCGTGCAACAAAACACACAGGAAGACCAGCAGGAAAAAGAGAACGATCTTCAGCGTCCCGGAATACCCGCCCTGCGGTCCATAGAAGGATGCGAAAACCGCCAACAACAAAAAGAAGGTGACATGGATCCGGACATCGATTCCGCCAATCCGCAAGACTTTAAGAGACCATCTCATCACTCATCACGCAACGCGGCCCTCATTACTTTAGCTGGCATATCACATGCCAGGCTCACCTGATACCAGTGTTATTTCCATGGCCGTTGAGAATTGATTAGTCGAATCGGTTCCGGCTATGCCGCGTTGTCATCTATCCAATTGATGATAGTTTCGATGTTCTTCGAATGAATTACAAAGAGACATTGAATCTACCGAAGACGGAATTCCCAATGAAGGCCAATCTGACCAGTCGGGAACCGGAAATTCTAGCCCGATGGGATGCTGAAAATATTTACCGGCAGATTCAAGAAGCGCGAAAGGACGGACCCCTGTTTGTGCTGCACGATGGACCGCCTTTCGCTAATGGCGATGTCCACATGGGAACAGCGCTCAACAAAATTTTGAAGGATTTGATCGTCAAGAGCCGGGCCATGGCCGGCTTCCGAGCACCCTACATCCCCGGTTGGGATTGTCACGGCCTCCCGATCGAGTTCAAAGTCGTCAAGGAGTCTAAAGGCCTCTCTCCGCTCGAGGTACGCAAACGCTCCGAGGCATACGCCCGCAAGTACATCGATATTCAAAGGCGGCAATTTCGGCGGCTTGGCGTCTTCGGAGCTTGGGAACATCCTTACCTGACGCTTGATCCGTCCTATGAAGCGGTCATCCTTCGCGTTTTCGCTGAATTGGTGGAAAAGGACTTGGTTTATCAGAGCAAGAAGCCAGTTTTTTGGAGCACTGATGCACAGACCGCTCTGGCAGAAGCCGAAGTCGAATACAAGGAACGGACAGATCCCTCGATCTATGTCGAGTTTCCGATTCGGAGCGGACCGTTTTCCGAAAGCGCTTCGATCGTCATCTGGACCACGACCCCTTGGACGATCCCAGCGAACCTGGCGATCTCGGTCCACCCTCTTTACCGATATCTGGTCCAGGAATTCCGCCATCCTGAACAGGGAAAAGAAAGGGTCTTGCTGATGGCGACGGATCTGGTCAGCCATTTCGAAAAGGAAACCGGTTGGCAACAGGTCGGAGAACCTCTCGGAGTTTTTGCCGGAGCCGAGATGGAAAACTGGCTCTGCCGCCATCCCTTCCTGGATCGTGACTCGATTGTATTATTGAGCGAATACGTCACGCTCGAGGCGGGAACAGGTTGTGTGCACACGGCGCCTGGTCATGGTGAAGAGGACTACCAGCTCGGCCTGAAATACCGGCTCCCGCTTCTGTCCCCCGTGGACGACAACGGCCGCTACACCGAAGAGGTTGGCGTCCCTGAATGGGTTGGGAAATATGTCTTTGACGCTAACAAAGAGGTGATTCGCCGGCTCGCCGAGGTGGGATGTCTGCTCGCGGTCAACGATTACCATCACACCTATCCAAATTGCTGGCGCTCCAAAACGCCCGTCATTTTCCGGGCCATCGAACAATTCTTTATTCGTATCGACGTTCTGAAACCGGTTGCGCTTCAATCGATCGACCAGGTCAACTGGATTCCGCACTGGGGCAGAAACCGAATCTACGCAACTGTCGAGTCCCGCCCCGACTGGTGTATTTCGAGACAGCGCAGCTGGGGCGTGCCGCTGCCGGTCTTTTACGATGGCAGTAAACCTATTCTTAATCCGGGCTGGATCCGCAAACTGGCCGATCTTGTCGAGCAACGCGGCACCAATCTCTGGTATGAGCTCGGAGACGCCGAACTGGCCAGGCAACTCGATCTGCCAAAGGCGTTCCAACGAAGAAATGACACCCTTGACGTCTGGATTGATTCCGGGGTTAGCCACGAGGCCGTCCTGCGCCGGAATCCGGCCTTGCGCTGGCCGGCGGACGTTTATATCGAGGCCACCGATCAACATCGCGGATGGTTCAATTCCTCGCTGCTTACGAGCGTCGCGCTCAATGGAAAAGCTCCCTATCGAGAGGTTCTCACGCACGCATTCGTTGTCGATATGGATAGCCGTCGGAAAATCTCCAAGTCGGACCAGGGCGGTTATACCAAGCCAACCGAAGCGGAACATTACATCAACAAATACGGAGCAGATATCGTCCGCTTGTGGGTCTCCAGCGTCAACTACACGGATGAGGTTCCATTCGGCGAGGCGATGTTCGGTCAACTGGCCGACACTTATCGCCGGATTCGTAATACTCTGCGAATCCTTTTGGGAAATCTTCACGACTTCACTCCGGCCAAAGACCAGGTACCGGATCTCGGTCTCATCGATCGCTGGGCGGCATCGCGTCTTCAGCAGCTGGTTCAACAATGCCGGGAGGCTTACCAGCGATACGAGTTCCACAAGGTCTATCACGCGCTGAACCAGTTCTGCGCCGTGGACCTGAGCAGCCTTTACATCGACATTACCAAGGACCGGATGTATTGCGATCCTGCCTCGTCTCATCGCCGGCGCGCGACGCAGACCGTTCTGCACCAGGCCTTCGATATCCTGGTGCGTTTGATGGCCCCGATTCTCGTTTTCACCGCCGAGGAAGCATGGAGCTTCTTCGGCAAAGCGAGCTCCGTTCACCTGGAACGGCTTCCGGAGCCCGAGCTTTCGCTCATCGATGCCGCAGCTATCGAAGACACGGACGCTCTGTTGGCGGCGCGTTCCCTCGTTGCCCAGTCGATTGAAGGTGCCCGCCAACAAAAGCTGATTGGAAACGCGCTTGAGGCTCACGTTGTCCTCTCATTGCCGCGAGAGCATCGAATTCACCAACTGCATTCCAGCGAGGTGGAGGAGTTCCTGATCCTGAGCCACCTGGATTTAGTTGCGACAGACGGCGAATCGAATGCGGTCGTCACAAGGACTTCCTACCCGCGTTGCGAGCGGTGCTGGCGCCACAGATCCACAGTTGGAGAACAACCGGATCATCCAACTCTTTGTGACCGTTGCGCGGAAGTCGTGAGCGGGCCGCCCATGGACGAATGAAGTATCTGATTCTGCTCGGGCTGCCGCTGTTTGCTCTGGATCAACTGACCAAGTGGCTCGTGCGCCAGAATATCCCATACGGTGCGGAAATTCCGCTCATCCCCGGGTTCTTCAGTCTGGTCCACGCTTCGAATACCGGCGCCGCCTTCAGCATGTTCACTGGGAACAATTTCATTTTTGTCGGCCTGGCCACAGCCGCATTAGTGGTCATCCTCTTTCTTTTCCTCCGGGATGCTCGCACGCGTAAAGAGGAGCAGCGGCTGAGTCGCCTGACCAAAATCTCCTTCGCCTTACTCGCCGGCGGAGTCCTCGGGAATCTGACCGATCGAATTTGCCGCGGAGCGGTGACGGATTTCCTGCATTTCTACATTCACGAATATGCGTGGCCCTCTTTTAACGTGGCAGATTCCTGTATCTGCATCGCTGCCGGCTTGCTCATCCTCGCCTCGTTCCAAAAACCCCGGGGCAGGGACGCCCTCCCGCGCGACCCAGGCGTACACGCCCGTTGAGAAGAAATTGTCGGTATCTGCAATTTAACCCGCCGGTGCCCTCCTCTTCCTCTGGGTGATCTAATCTAATCTGTGGTTTATTTCTCTCCTCTTGGGTGCCGCTGCCAATCGCCCACCGCCTGCAGCTCGTGACCGAACAAATCTCGCGCGACGGCTTTGAATTCGAGCTCCGCAGCGTCAGGCACTTCATCCCAGGTCGGCAAAACTCGATACGGAGGCGAATCAGCGGTGCCAAGAAACTTGTAATTGGTCTCGCCTTTGACTCGTACACCAAAGGAAACGGACATCACCCTGTCGGAACTTGGCTCGGCCTTGATTTCCCAGCGCTCATCGAGCTCGCTGCTGCGGTTCGCCTCCAGGCGCAGTTCGCCTGGGGATTCCGTGCCGACCTCTATCGCTTGCGGATTCCGCAGAACCAAAGTCGACCAGGGCGCAAGCTCAACGGTTAACTGGTTGGCGGGTCCAGGACCGAAGGTTATTCCCTTCCCGCTGGAGGCGAAAACTCGTTCCCAATTACCTGCCGAGGAGTAAACTTTGACGTTCGCCTTCTTCGCTTCGCCCGAATTGTTGAATACCGCCAGCATTTCCTCCCGGTGCTCTCGATCGATTCGGGAGACGGCTAAGATCCCCGGCTTCCTATCCGCATAGTCCACCACCTGAATGCCCCTCTGGAGCGCCGGGTTTTGCTTTCTGACCAGGATCATTTCGCGAATCGTGCGAAAAAGAGGGTGGTCTTCATTGAACGCCGGCGCTGATCCATCCCCGCCCCCAATTCGCTGTTCCTGCGCGTACTCGGGGACCTTTGATCCGAACATATCCTCACGCGCCGCCACATCTCCGCCCTTTCCCGTGAAACCCTGTTCGTCACCGTAGTAGATCGCGGGAATGCCTCGGGTGAAAAATAGCACCGCATGGGCCAGGATATCCCGGGCTAGAAGCTCGCCTTCCGACCCGGAGCTCACATCATTGGATAAGAAGTAGCCGATGCGCCCCATGTCATGGTTTCCCAGAAAAGTGACAAGACCGTAGGCGTTGACGGTCGGCGTCGTATAATAAGCGTCTTTACCGAAAAAATCCGCGAGCTTCGCCGGCGCCTCAGCGCCCGACGCGAAGCTACGCACCGCTCGCTGGAAGCCAAAATCCAGGACAGACGGCATGCTGGCACGATGAGCGAACTCCGAGAGAAACGCAGAGTCATAATCGTACACTTCGCCAAAAATGAAAAAATCCTTGCGTCCAAATCGCTGCGAGCTCTCCTGCATCGCCGGGATAAAACTCTGCCAGAACTCGTTGTTGACGTGCTTCACCGTGTCCAACCGAAACCCGCTGAGATCGAACTCCCTGATCCAATTGGTGTAAATATCGACCATCCCGCGCACGACCCGGGGTTGTTCCGTGAACAGATCATCAAGACCGGAGATATCTCCGTACTGAGCGCTCTCGCCGGCAGTCGAGGCTTCACCACGATTATGATAAACGGTCGGATCGTTCAGCCAGTCAGGCACCTTGGCCTTCCGATCTTGTTCGCTCATGAACGTGGGTGGTACCGGGAAGCTGACGTTAGCGTCGAGTTGTGGGAAATCCGCCCGATTGATATAGTCGCGATCATCGAAAGGCTTACCCTTCGCGTCGAGGTAGGGCTTGGAAAACTTATATTGGTAGGCGTGAATCCCGTTCTTTGGCTGAATAACGTCCGCCGTGTGATTCACCACCACATCCAGGATCGTACCCATCCCGCGGTTTCTTGCCTCTGCGATCAGATGTTGAAGATCCTCTTTCGACCCGAAATGAGGATCAACCTTTGTGAAGTCCAAAATCCAGTATCCGTGATAGCCGGCTTTCGATGGAGCGCTCGCCCCATAGTGCTGCACCACGCGATTACGAAAGATCGGGCTCATCCAGATCAACGTCGCTCCCAGATCGCGAAGATAATCGAGCTTGGCAGTCACTCCCCGTAGATCGCCTCCGTGAAAAAAGTCCGGATTGGCCGGATCGTATCCACTCTCATTTGGATCAATCGATGCCGACCCTCCACGGTTATTGAGTGGATCGCCGTCATTGAACCGATCCGGCAGGAGAAAGTAAATGACCTCACCAAGGCGCGCCGATCGTACACTGGCTTGAAAAAAGTTATCCTCTCCCCGGCTGACTAAGGGAGCTAGTATTAGCAGGGCAAGAAGCAGCAGTTGTCGATGGGAGTTGCCAGTTGTCAGTGTCGCTTGCCAGTTGGGTAATTTGTCTAAGCCCAGGAATCGTCTCCTCGCCATCTCATCGGCTCTGCAGCGCGGTCACCCGGGCCTTGAGGCTTAAGGTCTGGCGTGACCGCTAACCACTACTTAATCGCCTTCTTCAACCATTCTATTGCCTCCGCCCGCGTTTTGATTTCGCCTTCCAATTGAGCAGTTTGGACTGCCTCCAGCAGCTCGCCGATTCTGGGTCCAGGCTTCAAACCCATCGAAATCAAATCACCGCCGCGGACCAAGGGAGCCGGGATCAGAGGTTCTTGCGAAAACTCCGCCGCCTTATTGACCAGAAACTGGTAATTGTCCAAATCACGATGGCTGCCAGCGCAATCCAGCCGATGCAGTTCCAGCTCGATCCCAAAATGCGGCCGCGCCATGAAACGTCGCAGCTTGGCTGGACGCATCCGCCGGACATCTTTGAAAATCATGTGATTGCGCACCGCTTCGATCACCAGATCGATTTCCTGCCGCGGGAACCTGAGGCGCGCCATCACCGCTTCGGTCATCTCTGCGCCCACTTTGTCGTGCCCGTTAAATCGAATCCTCTGGTCAGCCTCATCGAACGATCGGGTCGCTGGCTTGCCGATGTCGTGCAGAAGCACCGCCATCACCTGTGCTGCATTGGCGTTCGGTGCCAGCAATCCCAACATCAATCGGGTATGCACAAACACATCCCCTTCGGGATGGAATTGTGCCGGCTGCTCGCACCCTTTAAGCGCCTCAATTTCAGGAAGAATCACCGCTAACAGACCACTCTGATCCAGCAGATCGAATCCCCGCAAGCGATGCGGATCAACCAGGATCTTGAGCAGCTCGTCCCGGATCCGTTCAGGACTCACGATCGAAATCTCCCGAACTTGTCCCTTAATCGCAGACCACGTGGCGGCCTCAATCTCGAATTCCAGAGTCGAGGCGAACCGGATCGCGCGAAGCATCCTCAAACGATCCTCTGCGAAACGTTCGGACGGCTGACCAATCGCCCGGACCAGCTTGCGAGACAAGTCCTCTCGACCGTTAACATAATCGATGACGGAGCCGTTGGCGGGATCGTAAAACATCCCGTTGATGGTGAAATCTCTCCGCACGGCATCTCGTTCCGGCGTCGAGAACTGAATGCCCGAGGGGCGCCTTCCGTCCAGATAGACTCCATCGGAACGAAAGGTCGCCACTTCAAATTCCATCTCAGCCGCAAGAATGAGGACGACTCCGAATTGAATGCCCACCGGAACTGTCCTTGCAAAAAGGCTTTGCACCTCGTCGGGCTTTGCACTGGTAGCAATATCAATGTCCTTCGGTGGAGTCCCCTGCAGGGCATCCCGGACACAACCGCCGGCAAAATAAGCAACATGCCCGTGCTCACGCAGCTTTCGCACGATCGACGCCGCAACCTCATACAGCTTTGAGTCTTGGAGAACCGCCAGGCCCATTAAGCAGCTTCCTCGACCAGCTCGCAGCGGTCAAGATTCAGCAGGTCCGCCGCTGCTGCTTCCATTGCGACTTGCAACGGCAGATGAAGCTCCAGGTAAATGTGAACCAGAGAGACAAGTTTTTCCTCCTTGCTCAGAATTTCCTTCTCTTGTGACGGTGTCATGATTTTGCCTCGCAACTGTTTGTCCGCCATCCCTCGCTGCGGGAACAAAAAACCCGCCGCCAAGTGATCAGCGGTGGGTTTTCTCTAAAGTATTCGATTTTTGGCCGATTAACTGCTCGTACCCTCGCCCGCTGACTGTACCTCGCCATGAAGCACGGCGAACCTTACACACCAACGTTTAGAAGGTATGCAGTTAGAATCACCAATGGTGGATGGAGAGAACATCTGCCTGCCAAACAAACTAGGAACTTAACAAGATATCAAGCAGGATTATTCGAAAACTGAAAAAATGACGCTCACGTAGGAACCGCATCATGGCATGGTAATTTTCTTCGCATCCGATGCATCTTCTCTAGGCGCAGAATCGCTAATATGAATACAGAATCAGAGGTAACCCAAAATCAGCAAGGCAAGCGCACAACCAGCGTTCGCCTCGAACATCTCGATACTTTAGAGCGAATCGTTCGCGATTTTGGGTTCAAGGACCGAAGCCATTTCTTCCAGCTCTGCACGGACGCACTACTGCAGGCTCATCGGGATGGCAGTCGGTTGGACTGGCCGCCTCGCTTTGTCGTCAGAGACTGATTAGAATCTGCTCCCTCGAGTGTCACACGGCGAGAGGGAGCTCAGATCCCACACAATCGCTCCGACATCTCGATCCGAGGGTTAATACTCCCTCAGTTACTTCCTAAATTTCACAAATAGACGGACTAACAATAGCTATACGCTTTCTTCGCGTTTTGCAGCTCTTGTTAGCTTTTTGACCACTGCCCAACGGGTAGGGCCGCCGCCCTCACAAGCCTTCAGTACCGGAGCCGCTTACCCCGGTCCCTAAGCA